>NZ_JBBMXH010000022.1:0-50433 GCF_037996725.1 Xenorhabdus entomophaga | reverse complement strand
GATTCGGTCAGTTGTTTATAGGTCATAGTGCATTTTCCTTTGGCGAGAAAGATGCCTACTATAGCAACTGACCGCCTTTTTCAGAAATTGCACTTATCATGCGAATCCAAGCAGTGTATTTTTTTCTTGCTCTGTCAGTTGAAAGACGTTTTTATAATCCACTTTTTTTTTCCTTATTAATAGAAACATTAATTAATATAACTAATAAATAGCGCGGATAACATTAACATTTTATTTAAAATAAAATAAAGATTAATTAACACAATTCGTGATCGTAATCACTTATCATTATGAGGTTTAAAGTGAGTGGAACATTATCGAATTTAGTGACTGCTTGAACAGTCACATCTGAGAAATGGTATTTATACAAGATGCAATACAGGCTCCGTAATCTTATCCCACTGAACCGAAATTCCTTCATCATCAGGCAAATTCTGCCCTTCTTTCGTGATGAAAACCCCCAGCGCGGCAATCAGTTTTTCATTGTAATAAAGCAACGGCGTTCTCTCTCTGAGCCAAGGGGCAACCCCTAATTCTTGCCACAGTTTTTTACTGTGACGGGAATGTTGTCGCCCGACAATACTAATATTACCCTGAACCCCAAAACGAATTGCCGCTTGCTCATGACTGGTTGGTTTTCTCACTGTCATGCCATGTTCTTTAGAACAGAGCAGCGTTCCCAACCCATCTGGTAACGTCAAAGACTTCTGTAAATCCCAGGCAAGAATAGTTCCCGCCAGATCCTGATATTGCGGAAGTAGCCAAAGTTGCTGCCGATAACGACGAATATCATATTGCCCCAATCTAAAACGCGGTTCTGCATCTTGTCTGGCGAGTGCCACTTCTGACCAAATTCGTTGAAGCTGCTCTCGGGCCGGCATTTTTACCCCACACTGGCTGAGCCATCGCCGCAACAACGCATTTCGTTTTGCTTCCGAACTGTTTTCTAAAGGTGGAATGGATATCGAACCTTCTGCGGTAATCAGTGAATCCAAAGATTCTTGTAACAATTCATCCAGCAATTGTTCTTGCTCGCCACACAAACTGGCGCTGCGGGAAACCGCTTGGGGGAAATGCGGCCAACGCTGATTGAATAACGGCATGATATTCAGGCGCAGGAAATTACGGTCGTAACGATCATCTTGGTTACTGTCATCCTCAACCCATTGTAATTTTTGGGTCTGTGCGTACTCTTCCAATTCTGCACGACTTACATTTAGCAATGGGCGAATCAATGTCGTTCCCGCAAAGGGCATTCTGGCAGGCATGGAAGATAACCCAGCAGGGCCACTTCCCCGCTTCAGTGCCAACAAAAATGTTTCTGCCTGATCATCAAGATGTTGTGCTGTTGCCAGGATTTCACCCTGCTGTAGTTCGCGTTGAAAAGATTGGTAACGGGCATCTCTGGCCGCAGCTTCAACACCATTCCGCCGGATATCCAAACTCACTTTTTCAGTTCGAAAATCAACCTGCCAGTCAACACAAATCTGACGACAATGTTCGACCCACAAATCTGCCTTTGAATTTAAACCATGATGGATATGGATTGCCCTTAAGATCATTGGCTCACAATTCTGTTGCTGATAATTCTGTTGCTGATATTGAGCACGCAGACGAACCAGCAAATGTAACAATACGGTGGAATCCAACCCACCGCTAAACCCAACCAAAATCTTTTTATGCGGTTCAATTTGTTCTGCCAACACCGTCAGCAGAGATTCATGAGTATTTGTCATTACGGACTCAAGCCTTCTTTATATCTGCCAGATCAGTCTTCAATCAAATCATCCACTGGATTCTTCCCTTCAGGATCGTTGCCTTTGGCCCGGATACAAAGAAGTCCAGAGATGATAACCAGCGCTAATCCCATCACATAAGCAGGAACAAAAGCATCACCGAAAAACAGAATAATCCACATCATCGATAAGACAGGTGATAAGAATAAGATTGAAGCTATTTTATGAGAATCCGGGCTGCTCATGGCCTTGAACCAAATAATATAGGAAATCCCATTCAGTATGATGCCATTGAGCAATGTTGGCATCAGTGCATCACCAACAGGTAAGTTGATGCTGCTGAAAGCGAGCATAAATACTGCGGAAACTAATGTAGAAAAAATGAATACCCAAAGTGTGCTGATATAGGGATCAATAGCAAATTGTCTCGATAATACAGACATCAGCGCAAAACAAAATGAGCCGCTAAATACCAGAAACAAGGCCTGAGGATGTTCTACGGCAATCTCGGTTATATTGCCTTTCGTAAAAGTAATCACGACAGCCATAAATCCCATCACAATGCCAATCATCTGCCTGATGGACAGCCTTTCTTTGAACAGAAAAAACGATAAGCCGATTATCATTAATGGCCAGCTATATTGAATAACCAACACAGCCACACCATTCTCGATGGAATAACCATAATAAAGCAACAGATAGAAGAAACAGTCTAATGCGCCTAATATCAATACCTTAAGCATAACCGGAAAAGGAATGTATAACAGTTTCTTCCAGTTTCTTCCCATGATGAGAGCAACCACAAATACCGCTAAAACAGACAGGACATTTGACCAGAATAAATATTGGAAATGATCCATCTCTTTCTGACCCAAACGCGCTATAGAAGGAATAAAACTCCAGATAAATACACAAGAGAATGCATAAATAATATATTTATATTTAGCCATAGAAAAACTCAACTTATTATTTTAAAGCCAACGACTGAGGCCCTGAATCCATCCCAATATAACTAGAAATGATAATACCAGATGGCAAAGAACGTGATGGTTTCGCCCGCCATAAACAGCAAAACAGGTGGAAATACTGAAGAATGATCACTCCTCAGTACTTTCCACCTGCTATTAGTAATATTGAAAATAAAGCAGTAACTATCCAAAAATAGTTATCAATAAAACCGCTTTCAAAACCCTATTTTCTAAGCTTAACAGTAACCGTATTGCATTAAACGCTCATAACGGCGGTTAACTAGCTCTTCGCTGTTCAGTTCGCTCAATTCGGAGAGGTCAGCCAACAATTGCGTTTTCAATGCCTCAGCAATCTCTTCATAATTACGATGCGCACCACCCAGTGGTTCTGGGATAACAGTATCAATTAATTTCAACTCTTTCAGGCGTGGTGCTGTATTTCCCATCGCTTCTGCTGCCAATGGCGCTTTTTCGGCACTTTTCCACAAAATGGAAGCACAGCCTTCAGGAGAAATGGTCGAGAAGGTGCTGTATTGCAGCATGTTCACTTTATCGCCTACACTGAGTGCTAATGCACCACCAGAGCCACCTTCACCAATAACTGTACAAATCACTGGCACAGAGAGACGGGACATTTCACGCAGGTTACGGGCAATCGCTTCTGATTGACCACGCTCTTCTGCCCCCACACCAGGATATGCGCCAGGAGTATCAATGAAAGTAATGATTGGCAATTTAAAACGCTCTGCCATTTCCATCAATCTCAACGCCTTGCGATAGCCTTCCGGTGATGGCATACCGAAGTTACGACGGATTTTTTCTTTCGTTTCCCGACCTTTCTGGTGGCCAATTATCATAACCGGACGACCATCAATGCGCGCCAATCCACCCACAATTGCCTTATCATCAGCATAGGCACGATCACCCGCCAATTCTTCAAAATCGGTAAAAATGTGTTTAATATAATCTAGCGTATAGGGACGCAGAGGATGGCGTGACAATTGAGATATTTGCCATGCCCCCAAATCAGAGAAAATCTTGCGAGTCAGCTCTAGGCTTTTTTCCCGCAGACGCTGGACTTCTTCATCCAGATTTATATCTAGCTTTTCATCTTGACGGCTAACTGCGGTGAGCGAATCAATTTTCGCTTCCAGCTCGGCAATCGGCTGTTCAAAATCCAGAAAATTCAGACTCATAACGTTCCTATCTTAGTCAAATTCTAATTCTACCTGCTCGTTACCCAGCAGAGTTCGCAGATCTGTCAAAAGGGTGTCCGTTGGCGTTACCCGCCATGTTGCCCCGAATCGTAAACGGGCACGGGCATCTACCCTCTGATAATAAAGATGAACCGGTATCGTACCTGAACGATGTGGCTCCAATACACCACGAAGACGGTTCAATAATTGCTCATCAATTTGCCTGTCTGACAACGAGATAGCAAGCCCACGTGCAAATTTTTCACGAGCCTCACTGATATCCATTAATTCACGAACCGTCATTTTAAGCCCACCGCTAAAGTCATCAAAGCTGACTTGTCCGGTAGCAATCAAAATTTTGTCTTGCTCTAATAAATGTTGATATCTTTCCAACGCATCAGAAAACAACATGATTTCCAGCCGTCCAGAACGATCATCCAATGTGCTGATACCAATGCGGTTACCCCGCTTGGTTGTTACTATTTTGGATGCCAACACCAAGCCTACCACTGTCGTTACCTGACCACGAGGCGTCGGGTTCACATCTTTTAGACGCAACCCATTTGTATATCGTTCAATCTCTTTTAAATAACTTGTGATCGGGTGACCCGTTAAATACAGCCCAAGGGTTTCTCTCTCACCATCCAGAACAACCTGATCCGGCCATTTTGGCGTACTGGCATATGAACGCTCAACCTCTTCTGGCTCTTCGGCCAACACACCAAACATATCCGTTTGCCCAATCGCTTCCGCTTTGGCATGTTGATCAGCCGCTTTCAGTGCATCTTCCAGAGAGGACATCAACGCCGCACGGTGCGGCCCCAATCTGTCAAAAGCGCCGGACATTATTAGCTTTTCCATCACCCGACGGTTTAGTTTTTTAATGTCAACACGCGCGCACAGGTCAAAGAGTTCCTTGAAATGTCCTCCTTTCTGGCGGGCTTCGATAATAGCCTCAATCGGCCCTTCACCTACACCCTTGATCGCACCAATGCCATAAACAATTTCACCTTCATCATTAACATGGAAGTGATACAGACCACTATTGATATCCGGTGGCAAGACTTTAAGCCCCATGCGCCAGCATTCGTCCACCAGCCCAACGACTTTTTCGGTGTTATCCATATCCGCCGTCATCACGGCTGCCATAAATTCTGCCGGATAATGAGCCTTCAGCCATAAAGTCTGATAAGAAACCAGCGCATAAGCTGCGGAGTGAGATTTGTTGAAGCCATAACCCGCGAATTTCTCCACTAAATCGAAGATTTTCATCGAGAGCTCGCCATCAACGCCCTGTTTTATCGCCCCCTCTTCAAAGACCGAACGCTGTTTAGCCATCTCCTCTGGCTTTTTCTTACCCATTGCACGACGAAGCATATCTGCACCGCCAAGGGTATAACCCGCCAATACCTGGGCAATCTGCATCACCTGTTCCTGATACAGGATGATGCCATACGTCGGCTCCAATACAGGTTTTAAGGTTTCATGTTGCCATTCGACATCAGGGTAGGAGAGCTCTTCCCGTCCATGTTTCCGGTCAATAAAGTTATCCACCATGCCGGATTGCAATGGACCGGGGCGGAACAGCGCCACCAATGCGATCATGTCCTCAAAACAGTCAGGACGCAGGCGTTTGATCAGATCTTTCATCCCACGGGATTCAAGCTGGAACACGGCCGTGGTTTCGGAGCGTTGCAGCATATCGAAACTTTTCTGGTCATCCAGCGGGATGGCTGCAATATCAATCAGCTCCAAGCCCTTTTTAGCTCGGCGTGCATTGACCATATCAAGTGCCCAGTTGATGATGGTCAGGGTTCTCAGGCCAAGGAAGTCAAACTTAACCAGCCCCGCATATTCCACGTCGTTCTTGTCAAATTGGGTAACGGGGTTTTGCCCTTCGGGATCGCAGTAAATCGGCGCAAAATCAGTGATCTTGGTTGGTGCAATAACCACACCACCCGCATGCTTACCTGCGTTACGGGTGACACCTTCCAATTTACGCGCCATGTCGATCAGCGCCTTGACCTCTTCATCTGCTTCATAAATTTCGGGCAGTTGAGGTTCCGCCACGAAAGCTTTTTCCAGCGTCATGCCGGGATCAGGCGGCACCAGTTTTGATATGCGATCGACAAACCCGTATGGATGCCCAAGTACACGCCCGACATCACGGATAACCGCTTTTGCCGCCATCGTACCGAAGGTGATAATCTGCGATACCGCATCTCGCCCGTACATATCGGCAACATGGTCAATCACCTGATCGCGTTTTTCCATACAGAAATCGACATCGAAGTCAGGCATGGAAACACGTTCAGGGTTAAGGAAACGTTCGAACAGCAAGTCGAACTCCAACGGATCGAGATCGGTAATTTTCAACGCATAGGCGACAAGCGAACCCGCACCGGAACCACGTCCCGGCCCAACGGGAACACCGTTGTCTTTCGACCACTGGATAAATTCCATGACGATCAGGAAGTAACCGGGGAATCCCATCTGGTTGATAACTCTCAACTCAATATCCAGACGATCATCGTATCCCAGGCGTTTTTGTGCCCTGATTTCTGGATCGGGATAGAGAAACTCGAGACGTTCTTCCAGACCTTGTTTGGATTTTTTAATCAGGAAATCTTCGGTGCTCATGTCTCCCGTCGGAAATTGCGGAAGAAAGTATTCACCAAGGCGGATCGTGACATTACAGCGTTTAGCAATTTCTACGCTATTTTGCAGCGCTTCCGGGATGTCGGAGAAAAGCTCACACATCTCCTGTTCACTGCGCAGATATTGCTGAGGGCTGTAATTTTTCGGACGTTTTGGATCAACCAGTGTATAGCCATCATGAATAGCAACCCGAATTTCATGTGCATCGAAATCGGTACTTTCCAGAAAACAGACGTCATTGGTCGCCACAACTGGCACATTTTTTTCCGCTGCCAATTCTACAACGGCATGAAGATAATTCTCTTCATCCTGACGTCCGGTGCGGATTAATTCAAGATAATAGCTGTCCGGGAAATGTTCCTGATAAAAATCGAGGCACAAATCAACCATCGTCCGGTTGCCACGCAGCAGGAATTTACCCACATCTCCCATGCGCCCACCCGACAACAGGATCAATCCGGCTTTCCGCGCCGCCAGCCATTCCCGTTTGATAGTCGGGCCAATGGCACCATAGCCTTTTTGGTAAGCTTCAGAGATCAGCAAGGTCAGGTTTTGGTAACCTTCATTATTGCTAGCGAGGATCGTCAAATGGGAATATTCATCCCCTAACAGCTCACTTTCCACATAAAAGTCAGCCCCGATAATCGGCTTGATACCCGCATCGTGAGCGCTGCCATAGAATTTCACCAATCCACATAAATTGGTAAAATCCGTAATTGCAAGAGCCGGCATACCCAATTTGGCAACTTTTTTTACCAATGACCCCGTTTTAGCCAAGCCATCGATCATTGAATAGTCGCTGTGAACACGTAAGTGTACAAAACGTGGTTCTGTCATAATCTGCCCAGATACTTATCCCAGATTCTTATTCAAGACCCAGCGCCCGTTTAACTGGCGCAAAACTTTTACGATGATGTTCCGTCGCACCCAGTAACGCCAGTTTTTCCAGATGCAGGGCCGTAGGATAACCCTTATGTTTCGCAAAACCGTAACCAGGAAGCTGTTTATCCAGTTCTGCCATTTCTCTGTCACGCGTCACTTTAGCAAGGATTGAGGCCGCACTGATTTCAGCAACCAAGCTATCCCCTTTAACCACCGCTTGAGCTGGCATTGCTAATGCCGGGCAACGATTACCATCAATCAGGACATAATCAGGCGTAATTGCCAAACCCGCGACTGCCCGCTGCATGGCAAGCATTGTGGCATGGAGAATGTTGAGCTGATCGATTTCTTCCGGTTCTGCACGCCCAAGGCTCCAACACAATGCTTTTTCTTTAATTTCCAAATACAGCGCTTCACGGCGTTTTTCTGTGAGTTTTTTCGAATCCGTTAAGCCTGTAATGGGCTTAGCCGGATCCAGAATAACTGCCGCAGTGACAACAGCCCCTACCAGCGGGCCACGCCCGACTTCATCAACACCGGCAATTAAATTCGCCTGAGGATAAACAAAATCCATTATCTTCTCGCTAATTCCAGAACAGCTTGAGCAGCCTGTTCATCAGCATCGCAACGAATGCTTTCATGTAAATGCAGGAACGTTTGTTTCAGTGCTTCCACGTCAGTGCCACCTTGCAGAAGAGGCAACAGCGCCTGCGATAACGCTTGTGGCTCACATTCATCCTGCAATAACTCTTTGACTAATTCTTTACCTGCCAATAAGTTAGGCAGGGAAACATATGGCGTTTTCACCAAGCGTTTTGCCAGCCAGAATGTAAAAGGTTTCATTCTATAGCCCACCACCATGGGGCATTTGGCTAACATACACTCCAGTGCTGCCGTTCCTGATGCCAGTAGAGTGGCATCACTGGCAATCATGGCTTCACGTGCTTTTCCATCCAATAAATGGATTGGCAAATCCGGTGCAATTTCGTCTTTAATGCGCTGAAACTGTTCACGCCGTTTGGCATTCACCAAAGGAACCAATACGTGTAGATCAGGCAGCTCTTTCCGTAACAATTGTACGGTTTTTAAGAAATCAGCACTGAGCATCTCTACTTCAGCATTACGGCTACCGGGCAGCACCGCCAGACAATGGGTATTCAATGGAACGCCCAAAAATTCCCTGGCAGCGGCTTTATCTGTTTGCAGAGGCATTGCATCTGCCATCGTGTGACCAATGAACCGGCATGGAACGTTAAACCGATCATAGAACGCTTTTTCGAATGGTAAAAATGCCAGTACCAAATCCGTTGACCGACCGATTTTAAACACCCGTTTGTGTCGCCATGCCCATACTGACGGACTGACGTAATGGATTGTTTTGAGTCCCTGCTGCTTAAGCCGCCCTTCTAAGGTGATATTAAAATCAGGGGCATCAATGCCAATAAATACATCCGGCCTTAAGGCAGTAAAACGCGCCGTTAAGTCTTTACGGATTTTCAGCAAGCGGGGCAAACGCCCCAGAACTTCAACAATCCCCATTACGGCTAGCTCTTCCATCTCATACCAAGCTTCACAACCTTCCGCCTGCATAAGAGGGCCAGCAACACCCACAAAGCGGGCATTAGGAATTTTTGCTTTCAATGCACGAATCAGCCCGGCCCCAAGAATATCACCGGATGTTTCTCCGGCGACCAAACCAATTGTCAGCGGGCGCTGATTGTCAACAGAAGAAAAGGTAGTCAAAGGAGTGTCCTTCATCTACTTAACGAATAATGCCACGGCTGGATTTTGCGGAATTTTCCAGAAAATCACTGAATACTTTCACGTGTGGGTTATTTTCCGCTTGAAGGCCAATTTCGTGTCTGGCTTCTTCCAACGTTTTTCCGCTGCGGTAAAGCATCTTATAAGCGTTACGGATAGCATGCAGCGATTCTTTATCAAACCCGCGACGTTTCAAGCCTTCGATATTCAACCCGAAAGGCGTTGCATGGTTTCCTTGTGCAATAACGTACGGAGGAACATCCTGAGCAACGCCAGAACAACCACCAACCATGACATGGGAACCAATCTGACAGAACTGATGCACTGCCGTCATTCCGCCAATAATGACGTAATCACCCAGAATGACATGACCGCCTAATGTGCCATTATTTGCAATGATACAACGATCACCAACGATACAATCATGGGCAATATGGGCGTTGATCATAAGCAAATTATCACTGCCGACTTTGGTTACTCCACCGCCCTGAACAGTACCTCGATGAATAGAGACACTTTCACGAATGCGGTTGCGATCGCCAATTTCAACGCGAGTCGGTTCACCTTGATATTTGAGATCCTGATTGACTTCACCAATGGAAGCGAACTGATAGATCTGGTTATCGCGACCAATCTTAGTTATCCCATTAACCACAACATGAGATTTCAGCTCAGTCCCTTCACCAATCTCAACCTGAGAACCGATATAACAAAATGGGCCAATGCGAACATTGGCACCAATAACAGCACCTTCTTCAATGATTGAAGAAGGGTGAATAACAGCGGCCTGATCAATCATGGATTAATCCTCACGGCGGCGGCGAGCACACATCATTTCCGCTTCGCAAGCCAATTCCCCATCGACTTTCGCTACGCCCCTGAAACGCGCAACACCGCGACGTTCTTTAATAAACTCAACATCCATCACCAATTGATCACCCGGCAGCACTGGACGCTTGAATCGGGCACCATCAATAGCTGCAAAGTAATACAATTCACCTGACTGAAGTGATCCTACACTTTTGAATGCCAGAATTCCGGTGGCTTGAGCCATTGCTTCAAGGATCAAAACACCCGGGAAAATAGGTTTACCCGGGAAATGCCCCTGAAAGAATGGCTCATTGAACGATACATTCTTGACTGCGCGTAAAAATTTACCTGCTTCAAAATCCAAAACACGATCTACCAACAAAAATGGATAGCGATGAGGCAGTAAATCTAAAATTTCTTCAATTTGCAGAGTATGATTATTACTCATCTAAATACTCTTCCTGTCTATATAAGAATCATTGTATTAACGACACGGCCTGCGTTAACTCTAAATTTAGAGTTATCAGGCAGGCCGCAAAAATTAAAAGCACAACCAAAAATGCTGATTAAAAACGTTTAATCAAATGTAGTATGATTACTCGTTTTCACCTTCCAATCGGCGTTCCACTGACTTCAAGCGCTTATTCATTTCATTGATATTCATGACTAAAGCGGCAGTCTTACGCCAGGTTTTGTTCGGTTGTAGTGGGATACCCGACGAATAAACACCAGGCTCTGTAATGGAGCGTATCACCATGCTCATACCCGTCACGGTTACTTTATCACAGATATTCATGTGTCCATTAATAACACTTGCACCACCGATCATGCAGTAACGACCCATTTTCAGGCTACCCGCCATAGTGACACCACCAGCCACTGCGGTGTTGTCTCCGATTGTCACGTTATGAGCGATCTGGCATTGGTTGTCTATGATAACACCATTACCAATGACTGTGTTGTCCAACGCACCACGGTCAATAGTCGTACACGCGCCGATTTCAACTTTGTTCCCAATGATTACAGTGCCTAACTGTGGGATTTTAATCCAATTTCCGCGTTCATTGGCATAACCAAAACCATCGGAACCTATAACAGTTCCTGATTGGATCAAACAGGATTCACCCATTTCAACGTTATGGTATACCGATACATTGGCCCAAAGACGAGTGCCCGCACCAATTCGTGTATTCTTACCAATAAAGCAACCTGCCCCGATGATGACATTATCACCAAGTTCAACACCAGATTCGATAACAGCATTTGCGCCAACCGCCACATTTTTGCCCAAAACCGCATCGGGAGAAATGACCGCGGATGGATGGATATCCTGCGCAGGCTGTGGTGTTGTATCCATAATCTGTGCCATACGAGCATAGGCAAGATAAGGGTCCTTGACAACCAATGCGGCAACCTTGCAGTGAGGAAGGTCGGCTTCACGTAGCACAACAGCCGCAGCCTGACACTCAACAAGTTTGTCAGTATAACGGCTATCGGATAAAAATGTAATTTGTTCGCTATTTGCTGAATACATCGGTGCAATACCGGTGATGACGATATCGCCATCACCATGCAATTGCCCATTCAACTGCTGAGCGAGGTCAGCCAATCGAATTGAAACCATCTACTTATTTAACCTGTTTCAGTACTTCTGCGGTGATATCTTTACCCGACGCAGAATACACAGCGGCATTCGCATCAAGAACAAGATCGTAACCTTCTTTACCTGCAACAACTTTAACCGCATCCTGAATACGTGTCAGGATTTTGTTGCGCTCTTCCAACTGGCGACGACGGCTATCGTTTTCCAAAGATTGCGCTTTCTGGGCAAACTCGTCGCGTTTCGTCACAACTTCTTTTTCTAATTTTTCACGTTCACTGGCTTTCATCGTTGAGCCATCACGCTGCAATTTCTGGAGCTTGGTCTGCAAATCCGATTCCATGCGCTGCAATTCAGTTGCACGACCTTTAAACTCATTGTCCAACTGTTTTGCCACAGCTTCACGGGCTGGCAACTGTTGAAAAACTTCAGCAACATTCACTAAAGCGATTTTATCTGCCGCCTGAACACCCGCAGAGAACGCCAACGCCATACCCAGGCCTACTGCACATAATACTTTTTTCACTATAAACTCCTTTGACCCACGCTATTTTTACAGATTGGAAAATTTAGAGCTTACCCTATCAGGCTATTTTATATGCCAATCGAAATCTGGAACACTCTAAATATCGCCCTATATAATAATAGAGCGATTTTTTACCAAAAAAGATTAATTATTACCAAGATCCGCCAATGTTAAACTGGAACTGCTCAGATCTATCACCTTTGTAATCCTTAATTGGCTTCGCATAAGAGAAGCTCAGTGGCCCTAACGGTGACATCCATTGCAGAGCAATACCGGTTGAAACACGGATATTGTTTGGCTTGCTGTAGTCAGGCATCCCGGCGTAAGTCTTAGTCCAGTTTGTATCCCAAACCGTTCCCGCATCCACAAAAAACGAGGTTCGGACAGAATTGGCATATTTAGCATCCAGGAACGGCGTTGGTGTAACCAGCTCGAAACTCGCAACCGCCACCGCGTTCCCCCCCACGGCATCACGGGATGGGTTATTTTTATCTAGCTTACCCTGATTATTTAAATAAATAGCTTTCGGGCCGATATTATTTGAGCGGAAACCACGAACACTACTAGGGCCACCGGCATAGAAGTTTTCATAGAATGGCATTTCTTTGCCACCAAAACCACCACCATACCCCAGACGTGTACGTCCCATCATCACCCATGAATGATCATCATCAAGAGGATAATAACCTGTCGCGTTCCAAGTGATTTTATAGAACTGGTTGTCAGAACCCGGAATCGTCACTTTGGTATCCAGAGATGATCTGATACCCGAAGTCGGGAAGAAACCGCGGTCAAGGCTGTTATAACTCCATCCCAGTGTCAGAGAGAAATCATTGGTATCGAATTTTGCCTTGTCATCAAATCCCCGTTTTTTACCCATTTTATCCAGATAACGCCACATCGCGACTTGTGGACGCATGTTGGACAGGGAGTTATGTATATAACCCAGTCTCAACGCCAGAGAGTTATTTTCATTCAATGGGAAGCCGAGCACACCCTCTGTACCATATGCTTTGTTGGTATAGTTCGAAAGCTCAGCATCATCGGCACGGAAATCATTATAAAATACGCGACCACCCAAACTGACCCCATTGACGGTGAAGTAAGGATCGGTCATAGATAAATCAGCCGACGTTGAATAGTCATTTTTACTGGCGCTGATACCTATGGAGTTCCCCGTTCCCAACCAGTTATCCTGTTGGAGACCGATTTGGTAACTCACGCCGCTTTCTGTACCGAAACCAACACCAAAGTTCATGGAACCGGTATTGCGTTCTTTGACTTTATAAACGAGATCAACCTGATCTGGGCTACCCGATACACGTTCAGTATCCACATCAACAGATTCAAAATAGCCGAGTCGATTTAAGCGCTCTTTGCCCTGCTCAACCTGATCACTACCTAACCATGCCCCTTCCATCTGACGCATTTCACGGCGCAGTACTGAGTCTTTACTAATATCATTACCTGTAAAGCGAATCTTACGCACATAGAAACGGTTGCCTGCATCGACATTGACATGCAGCTTAACGGTCTTATCAGCATCATTGATTTCAGGTTGAGTCATTACGCGGGGATAAGCATAACCATAGCGACCAAGCAGATTTTTGATGGCTGTTTCCATCTTGGTCACTTCTGCACCGTTATACAATGATCCCGGCTCAATGTTAGTTAATTCCTGTATCTGTGACTGATAACCAGCCAAACTACCGTTTAAATCAACATTTGATATTTTGTATTGATCACCTTCGGTGATATTGACGGTAATATAAATGTCTTTCTTATCTGGTGTCAGATTGACTTGGGTTGAATCAATGTTGAAACGGGCATAGCCGCGGTCAAGATAAAAACTGCGCAGGATTTCAAGGTCACCAGACAGTTTTTGTTTCTGATATTTCTGATCAGCCGTCATGTTCCACCAAGGAACATCGTCCCTGAGCTGGAAATTATTCAGCAGCTCTCTGGTCGAAAAGGCTTTATTACCAACAATATTAATTTGTTGAATTTTGGCAGAAACACCTTCAGAAAAAACAAGTTTCAAGTCAACACGGTTACGGGGCAGCGGCGTGACAACAGCTTTCACTGTCGCGTTGTATTTACCAACACTGTAGTAAAAATCTTCCAGCCCTTTTTCAATATTGGACAGCATAGTGCGGTCAAGGGCTTCACCAACACGAACACGCGACGCTTCAAGATTCTGCTTAAGCATGTCATCTTTCACCGATTTATTACCGGAAAAAGTGATACTGGCGATAGTCGGTCGTTCTTTTACCTGAACAACAAGTGAATTGCCATCACGTAAGACACGAACATCTTCAAAGTTTCCAGTTGAGAACAGTGCGTGAATAGTGCGACTGATATCTTCATCGCTAACCGTATCACCGACTCGAACTGGCATGTTCAGTAATGCTGCACCAACGGTGACACGTTGAAGACCCTCAAAATGAATGTCCTGAACTACGAATCCGTCTGAACCGTATGCAGTGGCGCTGCCGAACAGCAGCGACGCTATGAGCAACTTTTTCATCGCCATCGTTGTTATGCGTTTTCCTAACCGGTCTCCCGCCTTAAAAGCGGGAGAAATCATTGAAAAGTGCAAGCCCCATTAATAACACCAGCAATACAGCACCAATGCGATAACTGAAGTCTTGTACACGCTCGGAGACCGGCCCTCCCTTGATCTTTTCGATTGCAAGGAAAAGCAAGTGTCCACCATCTAGTACAGGTAATGGGAACAGGTTAATGATCCCAAGGTTGACGCTAATCAGCGCCAAAAACATCAAATAATACACCAAGCCAGAATCAGCCGATACTCCGGCTCCTTTGGCAATGGAAATCGGGCCACTTAAGTTATTAAGTTTCACATCACCCACAATTAATTTGCCCAGCATATTGACGGTCAGCTTCATTAATTGCCAAGTTTTGTCCCCTGCCTCATATATGGCAGAAAAAGGCCCGTACTGTTGAATCACTTTGTATTCATCTGCCAATGGGATGACCTTAAGTTCAGTACCCGCAAATCCTTCCTCACGGCCATCAGATAATTTTTTGACCTCAGGAGTCAGAGACAGGGAAACCATGCCTCCTGCCCTCGCAACGTCCAATTTTAGAGGAATATTTGGATTCTTCCTGACAAATGATGAAAAAGTGTGCCAGACATCTACATCCTTGCCATTGACTTTAACGATTCTGTCTCCCGGCTGTAAACCGGCTTTTTCAGCAGGTGAAGCAGGATAAACCTTCTCCACTTGCGAACTGATTCGCGGAACAACAGGCATAATGCCCAAAGACAGCAAAACGTCCTGCTTAGATGGGTCGAATGCCCATCCTCGCAAATCCAGTGTCTTTTGAATACTGTCAGTGGCATCCACTGGAGTAACATCCATGGATACAGATGTCTCACCCACTTTACTTACCATAGCAAGACGTACCGAATTCCAATCAGAGGTTTCGATACCATCAACAGCTTTTAGTTCCATTCCGGGCAAAATATTTGCCTGTGCGGCAATAGAATCCGTCTTAACATCCAACACCACAGGGCGTACAGATGGCACGCCAATCACAAAAACCAACCAATAAGCGATAACCGCCAGAATGAAGTTTGCAATTGGCCCGGCGCTGATCACCGCCGCGCGCTGACTGATGGTTTTATTGTTGAATGCCATATGACGACGTTCGGGCGAAACATCCCCCACCCGTTCGTCGAGCATCTTGACATATCCGCCAAGCGGGATGAGGGCAATAACGTATTCTGTCCCCTGTTTATCTGTACGACGCCAAAGCACTTTACCAAACCCGATGGAAAAGCGTTCAACGTAAATACCACATCGTCTGGCAACCCAAAAATGACCAAACTCATGCACTGTGATGAGAACACCCAACGCAACAATAAATGCAGCCAGATTCCAGAGAATATCCATTATGTACCCTCAGAGAGTAAATCCAGAAGAAATTAACATGACCAAACCCGCAAATACAGGGATGGCTGCTGTTAAGCTATCTACCCTATCCATGACTCCGCCATGTCCCGGAATCAATTGACTACTGTCTTTGATCCCTGATTCCCGCTTGAACATGCTTTCGGTCAGATCACCAAAGACCGAGGCAATGACGACTACCGTAGAAATCAATAGAAAATGTTCTGGCATTGCAGGTACGGGAGCAAATTTACCGAACAGCCATGAAATCAGTGCAGCAGTTAATAAGCCACCAACAAGCCCTTCAAGGGTCTTACCCGGTGATACTCTGGGTGCCATTTTGTGCTTACCCATAGTGCGGCCGAAAATATAAGCGCCTGAATCGGCAGCCCATACCAGCAACATGACATACAGCAGCCACCACGCTCCATCATAGGTATTGTTTTCATAACCCTGGGTGCGCAGTACCATCATTCCACAATAAAATGGCACGATAGTCAGAACCCCAAACAGCAGGCGTAAAACAACCGATGATTTCCAGATGGAGGCAGAAGCAGGGTAAGTGATCACCAATAAAATTGCGGCGACCCACCAAAGCATGCCAGCCCACAACAGATATACAACTTGTGGTTTTTCAGTAAGATGAGAAAAATCTGACAAAGAGTATTGTAACGCCAATAATCCTACGGCACACAATACAGCCAGCGTTATACGTTTAGCTTGAGTGAAGAGACCAGCAAATTGCCCCCATTCCCATGCGGCAAGCGCTGAAACAGCAATGACAACCAATCCAAATCCTGATGGGGGAAGGAAAAACAGTGCTGCTACAACAAGTGGAATCAATATCAACGTAGTTAAAAGACGGTACTTCAGCAAGTTCTCCTCCTATGATCCCACTTCGGCATCGTCTGGTGTTCCGCCAAATCGGCGTTCTCGTTTGGCAAAGGCATTAATTGCACCTTCAAAAGAAGTTTCATCAAAATCAGGCCAAAGTATATCGGTAAAATACAATTCTGCATAAGCTATCTGCCATAACAGGAAATTACTGATACGATGTTCGCCTCCGGTTCGAATGACCAGATCAACTTCAGGCTGCTGACTTAAGTTGATGAAGTTACCTACTGTGGCCTCGCTGATTTCCTCAGGCGTTAACTCATTTGACTTAATTTTTTCAGCTAGTTGCTTAATACCCTGAACCAAATCCCAACGTCCGCCATAGTTAGCGGCAATATTAAGCTGCAATCCGGTATTGTCCGCCGTTAATTCAACTGAACGGCCGATACGCTCCTGCAACCGCGAACTAAAGCGACTAATATCACCAATAACAGACAATTTCACATTGTGCTTATGCAGACTCTTTACTTCATTATCAAGGGCAAAAACAAACAGCTCCATCAACGAACTGACTTCCTGCTGTGGACGATTCCAGTTCTCACTGCTGAAAGCATACAGAGTCAATGATTCAATGCTATGTTTAACTGAAAAACTCACGGCACTCCGCACAGCTTTAATTCCTGCGCGATGACCAAACACTCTTAATTTGCCACGCTTTTTTGCCCAACGACCATTGCCATCCATAATAATGGCGACATGTCTGGGAACCGTTGGCAATGAGTCACTATCACTGGGAGATATCACTCAAAATAATCCTTAAATAACTAGGCTGGCTTTTCGATGAATTCAATAATTCCAAACATGAAAAAGCCGTGTTACGTGTCAATGATTATCACGGCTACCACGGCTATTTCTGGCACGGCCTGAATGAAAGCCTTTGTCCTTGGTATACACGATTGAAACGCGGATACCAATTCACTGAATTGGCTATTATAACAACTATAATTTACCCGCGAACTATATCATTTGCCAAAACGCAAACAAACACATACTTATTAACAAAATTCGCTATTTGGCAAAAATTCTGATGGTTTCTCTCGCCAAGATCCGTGCTGTATTGTCGATGTCTAAGACCTCTTCAATACTTTGAGGTTCAGATAAATTTAGTTTTTCCACGACCAAACGATTAATTGTCGCGATATCTGTGAAATGAATTCCATCTTTCAAAAAAACATCAACGGTTTCTTCATTAGCTGCATTCAGGGCTGTGGTTGCCGCCTGTCCTTGATGACAAGCTTCAATGGCCAATTTTAGGCAAGGGTAGCGTTGATAATCGAGGGCTTCGAAGGTCAGCATACTCAGCTCGGTAAAATCCAATGGTTTTGCGCCAGATGAGATACGATCAGGATAAGCCATTGCATAAGCTATTGGAGTACACATGTCCTGCGTTCCCAGTTGTGCAATGATGCTGCCATCTTGGTAGCGAACCATGGAATGGATGACTGACTGGGGATGCAACAATATTTCCATTTCATCGGCAGACGCATTGAACAGGTAACGCGCCTCGATATATTCCAGCCCTTTGTTCATCATGGTAGCAGAATCAACAGAAATTTTACGTCCCATTGACCAAATAGGGTGAGCACACGCTTCATCCGGCGTAACATGAGGTAATGTTTCTAACGGCGTTTTACGGAACGGCCCGCCGGAACCCGTCAGAATAATGCTGGAAATGCCGTAATCCTTCAAATTTACATTACCGAGGTTATGTTGAACCGCTTCCGGCAAACTCTGAAAGATAGCATTATGTTCACTATCGATAGGCAACAGTTGCGCTTTATGCTGAACAACGGCATCCATAAACAGACGCCCACTGGTAATCAGGGATTCTTTATTCGCTAACAGAACCTGTTTTCCCTTACGGATAGCCGCCAATGTCGGTAATAACCCAGCCACCCCAACAATGGCAGACATGACTTGATCGACTTCTTCCAGTGCAGCTAAATCACAAATAGCATCTTTACCGAACAACACTTCGGTTTGACTTCCCTGCTCCTGCAATAACCGGCGCAGGGCCTTTGCGGATTGCTCATCTTCCATCGCTGCATATTGTGGGTTAAATTCCAGACACTGCTGTGCCATAACTTCAATATTTTTCCCGGCAACAAGGGCGACTACCTTGAATTTTGTTGGGTTATTTCTGACAACAGAAAGCGTACTTTTCCCAATCGAACCCGTTGAGCCAAGAATAGTTAACCGTTTCATTTTTAAACTCTGAATATGCTACTGATATAAAATTGCAATAGTTTGAGCGGTACAGATCGCTATGTCCATCGCTTGAGAAAGAAATGTGATACGAGGTGTAATATCAAGAATAAGAACAACGCCGCAAAAGTTGCGGCGTTGTTTTCATGAGTTGTATTCATGGAATGGCAATTAGAAATCCATCAATTCGGTTTCTTTATTTGCCAGGGCTTCATCAATCTTCTTAATGAAGCTATCAGTCAGTTTCTGAATATCATCTTGTGAACGACGCTCTTCATCTTCACTGATTTCTTTATCTTTCAGCAATGCCTTGACCTTATCATTAGCATCACGACGAATATTACGGATAGATACACGACCCTGCTCCGCTTCGCCACGAACAACCTTAATGAGATCCTTACGACGTTCTTCTGTCAGTGGTGGCAGTGGAACACGGATAATGGTTCCGGCAGAAGATGGATTCAGACCCAGGTCAGAAGCCATAATCGCTTTTTCAACAGCCGCCGTCATAGAACGGTCAAATACGGTGATTGCTAAAGTACGTACATCTTCTGCAACGACGTTTGCAATCTGACGCAGTGGAGTCGCAGAGCCATAATATTCAACACTGATGCCATCCAACAGGCTAGGAGACGCACGGCCAGTACGAACCTTGCTGATTTGGTTTTTCAGTGCTTCGACGCTTTTTTCCATGCGGTCTTGTGCGTCTTTTTTGATTTCATTAATCACGTTACAAACCCTTGGGAGATGTTATTTTTTAGGCCAAATGCGTAATGAGCAAATATCGAATCAAATACGCTAATGAATAAGTGGCCCTGTGTCATTAAATTTGGCGCATCAGGTCGCTGATCATACCGTCAAACTTCATCGGTGTCTCTGAGCATGAATGATAAAAATCAGTTGTTAGAAATCAGCGTACCTTCATTTTCCCCCATCACAACACGACGGAGTGCGCCTGGTCTGTTCATATTAAAGACACGAATTGGCAGGTTATGGTCACGAGCCAACGTAAAGGCCGCCAGATCCATCACTTTCAATTCACGCTCCAATACTTCCTGATATGCCAGCTCGTGGTAGAGTTCTGCTTCAGGATTTTTCTCAGGATCAGCGGAATAAACGCCATCAACTTTGGTTGCTTTTAACACAACATCCGCTTCAATTTCAATGCCACGCAGACATGCGGCGGAATCAGTTGTAAAGAACGGGTTGCCCGTTCCCGCAGCGAAAATAACAACACGACCGTGACGCAGTAAGCTGATCGCCTCAGCCCAGCTATAGTTGTCACACACACCATTCAATGGAATGGCAGACATCAAACGAGCGTTCACATAGGCGCGGTGCAACGCATCACGCATCGCCAAACCGTTCATCACGGTCGCCAACATGCCCATGTGATCGCCTACTACACGGTTCATACCTGCCTGTGCCAAGCCGGCACCACGAAACAGGTTACCTCCTCCAATAACGACGCCGACTTGAATACCCAGCTCAACCAGTTCTTTGATTTCCTGAGCCATGCGGTCTAAGACTCTAGCGTCGATACCAAAACCTTCTTCGCCTTGCAGGGCTTCTCCACTGAGCTTAAGCAGGATTCTCTGATATACGGGTTTTGCATTGGTTGCCATGGTGTTCAGTCCTAAGCAGATAAGGATTATTGAGGATTTATTACGGTTTATTCAATTACTACACATCCATGCTCTATTCAGCCCAGATGTAAAAAACTCATGTCGAGATAAAACAGAACCGCCAATCGGCGGCTCCGTTTAAGAAAATTAAGACTGTTTGCTCATTGCAGCAACTTCTGCTGCGAAATCAGCTTCAACTTTCTCAATACCTTCACCAACTTCGAAGCGGATGAAGTTGATCACTTTAGCATTGTTTTCTTTCAGCAGATCGCCAACAGATTTGCTTGGGTCCATCACGAAGTTCTGACCAGTCAGAGAGATTTCGCCGGTGAATTTGTTCATACGGCCAGAAACCATTTTCTCTGCGATTTCGCGAGGCTTACCAGACTGCATTGCGATTTCCATCTGGATCTGATGCTCACGCTCAACAACGTCAGCAGGAACGTCAGTTGGGTTCACATATTCTGGTTTGCTTGCAGCAACGTGCATTGCAACATGCTTGATCAGTTCTTCGCTTGCGCCTTCAGCAGCAACCAGAACACCAATGCGAGCACCGTGCAGGTAAGAACCTACAGATTCGCCTTCCAGAATTTCAACACGACGGATGTTGATGTTTTCACCGATTTTCGCTACCAGATTAGCACGCTGTTCTTCGAACTTCGCTTTCAGAGCTTCGATGTCAGCGTTTTTGTCAGCCATAACGGAAGCAATAACTTCTTTACCAAATGCCAGGAAGCCTGCGTCTTTAGCAACGAAGTCAGTTTCACAGTTCAGTTCAACGATACCTGCGAATTTAGCATCAGCAGCAACTTCAACCAGGATAACACCTTCAGCAGCAACACGGCCTGCTTTCTTAGCCGCTTTTGCCTGACCTGATTTACGCATGTTATCGATAGCCAGCTCGATATCACCATTCGCTTCAACCAGTGCTTTTTTACATTCCATCATTCCTGCGCCAGTACGCTCACGCAGTTCTTTTACCAGAGCAGCGGTAATGTCAGCCATTTGTTTTATTCCTCGATGTGTCTCGCGGGAAGATAATATTCCGCGGGGATAGTTCTATATCAGATATGTAAAGGGGGCCATAACAGGCCCCCTAACCAATATATTTCAATACCTGGTCAATAAGGGCTCAAGAATTGAGCATGCCTTATTATTCAGCGTCTACAAGACCTTCTTCAGCCTGAACAGCCAGATCTTGAGAACGACCTTCACGAACAGCGGTAGCCACAGCGGTCAGGTACAGTTTTACTGCACGGATTGCGTCGTCGTTACCAGGAATGATGAAATCAACGCCATCTGGATCAGAGTTGGTATCAACGATAGCGAATACTGGAATACCCAGGTTGTTTGCTTCTTTGATAGCGATGTGTTCATGTTCAGCATCGATAACGAACAGAGCATCAGGCAGGCCGCCCATGTCTTTGATACCGCCCAGGCTGTTTTCCAGTTTGCCAAGCTCACGAGTACGCATCAGCGCTTCTTTCTTGGTCAGCTTGTCAAAAGTACCGTCCTGAGACTGAACTTCCAGATCTTTCAAACGCTTGATTGACTGACGAACAGTTTTCCAGTTAGTCAGCATACCACCTAACCAACGGTGGTTAACGAAGTATTGGTCACAGCTCAGTGCTGATTCTTTGATTGCTTCGCTAGCAGCACGTTTGGTGCCAACAAACAGAATTTTACCTTTACGGGAAGCGATTTTGTTCAACTCTGCCAGTGCACCGTTGAACATTGGAACAGTTTTTTCCAGGTTGATGATATGAACTTTGTTACGAGCACCAAAGATGAAAGGTTTCATTTTTGGGTTCCAGTAACGAGTCTGGTGACCGAAGTGAACGCCCGCTTGCAGCATATCGCGCATGGAAACAGTTGCCATTTTAGACCTCTATAAAGTGAATTGGGGTTATGCCTCCACAGATCCCATGACACCGACTCTTTGACTG
This sequence comes from Xenorhabdus entomophaga, assembly GCF_037996725.1. NCBI lineage: Bacteria > Pseudomonadati > Pseudomonadota > Gammaproteobacteria > Enterobacterales > Morganellaceae > Xenorhabdus > Xenorhabdus entomophaga. The sequence continues at coordinate 27,709 of NZ_JBBMXH010000022.1, read as the reverse complement.
CGGGTCATTCATATCAATGAATTAACCACATTAGAGCACCCCGGTGTATGTGCCGATCTGTGTGTGTTATTTACACATAATGAGTTTATTTAGTATCCCTGCGAATTGCATCACGCCAGAAACAATTACACAGAATACCGGCGCGCTTTATACCACAAATCGCCACCATACTCCAACATTTGTTATCGCTTTCTGGTAGTCTGTCAGCCAACAGTTATTGGCAGACATTCGGTGGGCTGATACCATTACTGACAATATTTTTCCTTAGTTAATATCAAGTGGTCGGCGATTTTCCGACTTAAATGGACCCATTTCATGGCTATCTCTATCAAAACAGAAGAAGACATTCAGAAGATGCGTGTTGCCGGACGTCTGGCAGCCGAAGTTCTGGAAATGATTGAGCCTTATATCAAGGCAGGTGTTACCACAGGTGAACTTGATCGTATTTGTCACGAACACATCACCGAGAAGCAACAAGCTATCTCAGCTTGTCTGGGCTATCACGGTTTCCCTAAATCCGTGTGCATCTCCGTCAATGACGTGATTTGTCATGGCATTCCGAGTGATGACAAGGTGCTGAAAGAAGGCGATATCGTCAATATTGATGTGACTGTGATCAAAGAAGAGTTCCACGGTGATACTTCCAAAATGTTCATCGTTGGTAAACCCACCATTCAAGGTGAACGTCTGTGCCGCGTGACACAGGAAAGCCTGTATCTTGCCCTGAAAATGGTTAAGCCGGGTATTCGCCTGCGTAGCATCGGTAAAGCAATTCAGCAGTTTGTGGAAAGTCATGATTACTCTGTTGTCCGCGAATACTGCGGCCACGGTATCGGTAGGGTCTTCCACGAAGAGCCTCACGTTCTGCATTATGATGCCGATGATGGTGGCGTCGTCCTGCAAAAAGGCATGGCATTCACCATTGAACCGATGGTAAATGCAGGTGATTTCCGTATCCGCACCATGAAAGATGGCTGGACAGTGAAGACTAAAGATCGTGGCTGGTCTGCACAGTATGAGCATACGATTGTCGTTACCGACAACGGCTGTGAAATCATGACATGGCGTAAAGAAGAAGAGTCCCATATCTCCGCGGTACTGGTGAACGCATAAACGCCTATTTGATATAAGACAATTATCACCCTAATTAATGAAGCTCCTGCTCACTCGGCAGGGACTTCATTCTCTGGCAATAATCCCTGTTCATCTCACGCGTTTCTCAGTAATCTGGTCATTATGGTTTGTTTCCTCATGAGCTTCCTCACCATAGGTTTCCGCATATGCCAGCCGATATTTCCTTAGCACAAGCGCCCATTCCGCCCCTGTCTCCAGTGGAGTTTTCCCACAGCGATCTTCAACTTTCTGCCCTGAAACAACATATTGATGAATTTCAGCTATGGCTTGAACAGGCATTTAAGGCGGGCATTTCGCCGAACGCACTGATTTATGCTCGCAGTGACTATATTGATCAACTTTTAAAACAATTATGGCAGGAACAGGGGTTTGACCAGATAGCCTCCCTTTCTCTGATTGCAGTAGGTGGTTACGGTCGCCGCGAGTTGCACCCTCTTTCCGATATTGATCTACTGATTCTCAGTGAATCTCCATTGAGTGAAGAACAATCCGCTCGTATCGGGAAATTTATTACTCTACTCTGGGATATCCGTCTGGCAGTGGGTCACAGTGTCAGAACGCTCGAAGAGTGTAAACAACAAGGGCTTTCCGATCTGACTATTGCCACAAACCTCATTGAAGCCCGTTTAATTAATGGAGACTTACCTCTATTTCTACGCTTGCAGAAATATATTTTCAGTGATGATTTCTGGCCATCAGCCCGATTTTTCTCGGCTAAGCTCTCTGAGCAACAAGAACGTCATCAGCGTTATCACAGCACCAGTTACAATCTGGAACCCGATATCAAAAGTAGTCCGGGTGGATTACGCGATATTCACACGTTACTTTGGGTTGCACACCGCCATTTTGGCGCAAAATCGCTAGATGAAATGGTTGGTTTTGGCTTTCTGACTCAGGAAGAGCGCAACGAATTGAACGAATGCCAAAATTTTCTCTGGCGTATCCGTTTTGCGCTTCATTTGGTCGTTACCCGCTATGATAATCGACTCTTGTTTGAACGTCAGGTCAGCGTCGCCCAATTGCTTGGCTATGAAGGTGAACGCAATCAGCCTGTCGAACGGATGATGAAAGATTTCTATCGCATGACCCGTCGTGTCAGTGAACTGAATAACATGCTGCTGCAACTGTTTGATGAGGCCATTCTGACATTGCAACCCAATGAAAAACCGCGTCCCTTGAATGCTGAGTTTCAGTTACGAGGAAACCTTATCGATTTAATCGATGAAACACTGTTTAGCCGTGATCCCACATCAATTTTGAAAATGTTTTATCACATGGCTGAACATCGTGAAATCAAAGGCATCTATTCCACAACACTGCGCCAGCTTCGCTATGCCCGTAGAAACCTGACAACTCCCTTATGTGATTTACCCGAAGCACGAAAGATTTTCATGGATATTCTACGCCATCCCCGTGCAGTCGGAAGTGCTCTGCTCCCGATGCACCACCATAGCGTATTAGGCGCTTACATGCCGCATTGGAGCAACATTGTCGGCCAGATGCAATTTGACCTTTTTCATGCGTATACGGTTGACGAACATACCATTCGGGTACTGCAAAAACTGGAAAGCTTTGCTGATGAAAATAACCGTGTGATCCACCCCCTATGTGTCGAGCTTTACCCACGCCTTCTTCAGCCAGAACTATTGCGGCTAGCGGCTTTTTTCCACGATATTGCCAAAGGGCGCAATGGCGACCATTCTGAACTTGGAGCCAAAGATGCTTATTTATTCGCACAACAGCATGGCCTGACAAACCGCGAAGCAGAATTAGTAGAATGGCTGGTTCGCGATCATTTGCTGATGTCAGTCACTGCTCAACGGCGGGATATTCAAGATCCTGAGGTTATCCAGCAATTTGCCAGTGTGGTCAAAAATCAAAATCGCTTAAATCATTTGGTCTGCCTGACCGTTGCTGATATCTGCGCGACTAATGCCAAACTTTGGAATAGTTGGAAGCAAAGCCTGATACGTGAACTCTATTTCGCCACTGAAGCCCAATTGCGCCAAGGCATTCAGAATATCCCTGATTTACGGGAACGTGTCCGTAACAACCGATTACAGGCATTAGCTCTGCTGCGGCAAGAAAATATTGACGAAGAACGATTACATTATATTTGGGGCCGCTGCCATGCCGATTATTTTTTACGTCATAGTCCCGATCAATTAGCCTGGCATGCCAGCCATCTCATCCACCCTTTCTCTGCAGAACCAATGGTTTTGATCAGCACCGCTTTTTCTCATGGCGGCACTGAAATTTTTATTTGGTGTCAAGACAGGCCTTCTCTTTTCGCTGCTGTTGTCGGGGAATTGGACCGACGCAATTTAAGTGTTCATGATGCCCAAATCTTCACTAATCGTGATGGGATGGCGATGGATACATTTGTCGTTTTGGAACCTAGCGGTCATCCATTGGCTCTTGATCGCCACGAACCTATCCGTCGAGCCTTACTGAAAGTCGTGAATGATCCTCATCCTAAAGTACCAAAGGCGCGTAATCTGCCTTCTAAATTACGTCATTTCAATGTGCCAACCAAAGTGAGCTTTTTGCCAACAAAAAATATTCGTCGCTCCTATATGGAATTAATTGCGTTAGATCAGCCCGGATTATTGGCACGGGTAGGCAATATTTTCGCTGAATTGGGAGTTTCCTTACATGGTGCGCGCATTACCACTATTGGCGAACGCGTTGAAGATTTTTTTGTACTGGCAGATAAAGATCAAAATGCCTTACATAAAAAAATCAGGGATGAATTATCAGAAAGGTTGACAGAAGCCCTCAACACACGGGATAAACTATAGCAAAATTCTCTTAACAGAAATTAGGAACCGCATAATTATGCAGCAATTACAAGCTACTATCGAAAGTGCGTTTGAAAATCGCGTAAACATCACACCCGTCACCGTTGATGGAACGACTCGTGATGCTATTAATCAAGTCATCCAGATGCTCGATAACGGCAAACTGCGCGTCGCTGAAAAGATCGATGGGCAGTGGGTAACTCACCAATGGCTGAAAAAAGCCGTGTTGCTTTCCTTCCGCATTAATGACAATCAAGTCATGGAAGGTGCTGAAAGCCGCTATTTCGACAAAGTACCCATGAAATTTGCTGATTATGATCAGTCTCGTTTCGAAAAAGAAGGATTCCGCGTCGTACCTCCTGCGGCTGTCCGTCAGGGTGCGTATATCGCCCGTAATACTGTGTTAATGCCATCTTACGTCAACCTTGGTGCTTATGTGGATGAAGGCACGATGGTAGACACTTGGGCAACTGTCGGTTCTTGTGCCCAAATCGGTAAAAATGTTCATTTATCTGGCGGTGTTGGTATTGGTGGTGTGCTGGAACCATTACAAGCCAATCCGACCATCATTGAAGATAACTGCTTTATCGGTGCCCGCTCTGAAATCGTAGAAGGCGTTATCGTGGAAGAAGGCTCTGTGATCTCAATGGGTGTCTACATCGGCCAGAGCACTAAGATCTATGATCGCGAAACCGGCGAAATTCATTATGGCCGCGTACCAGCAGGTTCTGTTGTAGTCTCCGGTAATTTGCCTTCGAAAGACGGCAGTTACAGCCTGTACTGCGCCGTTATCGTGAAAAAGGTTGATGCCAAAACGCGTGGCAAAGTGGGTATTAATGAATTGCTGAGAAATATTGATTAAATATTAAAAATAGCAGCAAGCCTCCTTATAACGGGTGGTTTGCTGCTACTGTCTGAAAAAAGTCGGAAAATATTCAATCTCAGGCAGCTTTTTTACCTTTTGAGCAGGCTTTCAAATTGATTCATTTTAATACACTATCAATAGTGCATCATGGCACCTATTCAGCACACCACAGTATCAACAAAGTTGACACGAAAAATAACACCTGATAAAGTATCTTCATTGTTGATACCTTGAGAATATAAACATGGCAAAAGTCGTCGTAAAAAAATGGGGGAACAGCCCTTCTGTACGTCTTCCGGTCGCTATCATGCAAGCGGCTTCACTCAATGTGGATGATACAGTTGATATTGCTGTCGAAGATGGCCGCATTATCATTATTCCAGTCAAAGCGAAATCGTATTCTCTCGATGCGCTATTAGCTGGCATTACATCAGAAAACGTTCATGAAAAAGCGGATTTTGGCTCACCTGTAGGTAAGGAATTAATCTGATGGTGTCTCGTTTTGTACCCGATTCTGGCGACATTATTTGGATTGACTTTGATCCAGTATCTGGACATGAACAAGGTGGTCATCGCCCCGCCGTTGTGTTGAGTCCATTTGCCTATAACAATAAAGTAGGGTTACTTCTCTGTGTTCCTTGCACTACAAAGGTAAAAGACTACCCTTTTGAAGTCGAATTATCGGGAAACCGCGATAGTGTCGCCTTAGCTGATCAAGTCACTTGCGTTGACTGGCGAGCCAGAAAAGTGACAAAAAAAGGTACTGTGAATACTTTAGAGCTGGAAGATATTAGGGCGAAAGCCAAAGCACTTATTGGGTAATGGGGTCTACTCAACTAAAATCCCGGATTCTACTCATCAGTACTAAAAAAAATCTTAGCCTAGTACTACAGTCGTAACTGTTCCATGATCAGATATTCCTCTCGGCGGCGATAATGGCATTGTTGTACCGATACTGATGTCGTCGCCGCCAATCTGACCAATATAAAATTTGTTCTACGGTCTCTCCTGCCTTTCTCATCAGTTTTGACAGAAGCTTACGCAGTTCCGCGATACTCAAAGCTATCCGTCCCGCCGCCATTTTTTCTCAATTTTTATGTAGCGACCCTCAATCGCCATTAACCGATTGACTTTTAACAATGACGAAATGGATAATAAATCCACTATTTTTTTGCCTTTTCCATTTCATTTAGGTGACTAGGTGACGCGCTATGTACGATAATTTGAAAAGTTTGGGGATCACGCATCCTGAAGATATTGATCGCTATAGCCTCCGTCAGGAAGCTAACAACGACATTCTGAAGATTTATTTCCGCAAGGACAAAGGCGAGTTCTTCGCCAAGAGCGTTAAATTTAAGTACCCACGCCAGTTGAAAACCATCTCTGACGAGAATTCCGGCCAAGGTTACAAAGAAGTCAAAGAGATCAACACCAACCTGCGTTATGTGATCGAAGAGCTGGACCAAATTTGCAGACATGACCAGATTGAAGTGGATTTGAAACACAAAATCCTCGACGACTTACGTCATCTTGAGCATGTTGTTGCCAATAAGATTGCAGAAATCGAAGCAGATTTGGAAAAGCTGACCCGTAAGTAATCACGTCAGCAATGTCACAACACCGCTTATCCTCCTGTGTTTCAAGCTCTTGGTATTTCAAGTTCCTGATATTTTAAACAGGGTAAAGGTATAAGCGGTGTGACAAAGTACTTTCCTACAGCAAAGTTCCCCACTCCTCAATCCAGTTCAGGGCGAAGACTTCAGGTTCAACTACCTCAATAGCATCAATCAGCAGTATATCCCCGATTCGTTTGGCTCCCTGCTCCTGTAACAATTTATCAAAGGTACGACCACCTCCGCAGAAAGTGTCGTAACTACTGTCACCCAGCGCAATTACGCCATAACGCAAATCGGGCTGATAGCCCAACTTATCATTCAACTCTACATAAAGCGGCTGGATATTATCAGGCAGATCGCCTTGCCCCGTCGTCGAAGTGACAACTAAAACAATTTGTTGCAGATACTCTCGCCATTGCTCTAAGGTTGCATCTTCAAAGATCTCAACCTCATGCCCTTGCTGTCTGAGGATCTGCTGTGCTTCTTCCGCAACTGCCAATGCATTGCCATAAACTGTACCAACGAAAATACCAATCTTTGCCATAAATATTGATCTCTTTAATCGGTTTGATACTACGTTCATTCATGAGTAGTTAAACATGCCAAATCAGGCACAATACCCTGCCAGCCAAATTGTTCAAGCGAATGCTGCCACGACTGATCCCAGCGGGCGGTTAAAAGAAGCTCTTCTCCTGTCACGGGATGCTTGAGCCGAAGGTGGCTGGCATGCAGCATTAATCTGCCAATCTGATAATGTTTAGCAACTCCTCGATTTTGCCGCAAATCGCCGTGCGTGCTATCCCCGATGATGGGATGCCGGATATGTGCCATATGACGCCGCAATTGATGCTTACGACCTGTTTTGGGCATCAGCTCCAACAGGCTGAAACGTGATGTCGGGTAACGTCCTATTTCAACCGGACACTCAACTTTTGCCAATGAACGGTAATGTGTAATTGCTGACTGCGCTTCCCGGTCTGTATTAGCAAATTTATCCGCAATTTTATCCAACTGTTCCATTAAGGCGTAGTCGATAATATCATCACCTTCAACATAACCTCGCACAACAGCATGATACGTTTTTTGTATCTCGTGGAATTCAAATTGTTGTGCAAGTGTTCTGGCTACTTCACTTGAAAGCGCCATTAATAAGACGCCAGATGTCGGCCTGTCCAAACGGTGGACAGGAAAAACATGCTGCCCTATTTGATCACGCAGCGTCTGCATCACAAAAACAGTTTCATGGCGCGCCAACCAACTGCGATGGACTAACCAACCCGCGGGCTTATTAACCGCAACAATATGTTCATCCTGATAAATAATATCCAGCATATCAAGTGTCCTGCGTAAACAGGCTGTCCAATGCCCGTAAGTGTTCAAGCAAAGGTAAATAACGTTCTGTTTCTTCTTTATAAACTTCCTCAAAATACGGAGCGACAGAAAATGCCGTCGGCAAGTTGGCTTTTTGTTCTATTAAAGCGCGCATTCTTGGAATTAATACCCATTGTAGCCACTCTTTCGCTGACATCGTATCAATGGAAAAAGGCTCGGTGCTTTCAAAAGATTCTGGTTTAGGAGGATAATCTTGCCATAAGCCTACCGCTTTCATGGTGACTTCAATTGACTGTAATTTATTTAGAATTTGTTTCTCGATACTCATGATTTTTCGTCTGATGCTTAGCTGTGGCTCAGATGACAAAAGCTGTCACCACGTCATTGGAACGTAAGAGTATCATTGATACGATTTCAGCGGAAAACTTGCGATAAGATAAAATGAAACAATTACTACCTCTTAAAGAGGTGGTTTAAGGATGATAAAAAAAGAGGAGAGATAAAATCTCTCCTCTTAATTTATCTGTCATAGCAATCCTGCTAAATAAATCGCTTCCTGCTCATTCCCTGACAAAAATACATCCTTGTCTGTCATCCTTTACTCAATCGTTGTACTGCTCAATTATTATACTGATAGTATCTGGCGATAATGGCATTTGGCGCTCCTGCCCTTACCTTTCCTTCCCTGAACCATCTTCCCGATGGATTTATTCCCTGGTTATTGTTTTGCTGTGATTCCTTACGGAACAGTAAAAGAATCTATGATTTGGGAGGTTGGAACAAGCGACTGAACAGGAACAGTCAGTGATATGGTAAAAAGGATACTGCGGTCACATTCTGTATGATATTGATATAAAATAGAAATAATTTCACACACTAATATTCACATTATGATTAAAAGAAATATCTCACGCACCATGTGAGATATCTCTTACAAAAGATCACACCAATATCTTCAACTAACTGCACACAACAGGATTGATAACCGAGAGGAAACTTGCCAGATTTGCCGATAACATTGTCCTCTCGTTACTGCCAAACTGTTCCAGAATCACCTGACCAGTCAGATTACATACAGAAATCAGCCCCATATCGGAATCAGTAGTGCCAATAAATACGGTTGGTGAGAGCTTTAATCGCTTCTGTGTGACAAGATGACCAATCAGATTTTCCTGTAGCCGAATAAAATCATCTTCACTCCATACCTGAATCAAACTGAAATTTTGCCCTTCAAAACTGGCCGTCATATCACCCGCAAGCTGCGTCACATAGTAATCATGGATAGCACTTTGCAAACAGATATCCAGCGCTGTTTCTACCTTCTGGAGTTTTTCCCGGACAGAAAACGGCTGGGGAAGCCAATGCACTACACCATCTCCGGTACGTTCAATACAAGGTGAAGGTATGCCATACAGATCGCTGCTGGCTGGCGGAAAACCTGTTTTCTCTTGCCACAATTCAACATAGCGTCGGGTGAAGTCAGAGAGTGCTTCTGTCACATTAGCTTCTGTCACATTAAAGGTCATATGATTATGTCATCCATCATTTTCAGGTTTATAATGTTATCCTGCTTATTCCTATACGTTTTTTAGCAAAATAACAACCAAAGAGTGATGTTACCATTTTTATGAAAAAGTGTTGGCATGACTTCCTTTATCTGAATACCTGTCATCTATGACAATAAATGCCAAAAATTAGATTACTCTCGTATCTAGCCTATAAAACCCGTATTTAATGGTGACTATATATTACCCTATACCCAACCAAGTAAATATCATACATACAGTGAACACATGGCATGGTAAATAATCCGCCATAAACGGATTTAGCTTTAAATTCATATTAAAAAACCAAACCTCATCAGATAAAAATTAAGGCAACAAATAATGACCACATCAAATCTAAATCGACAAAATGAAAATTATTTACAAGATGAAATTATTACCGAAATAGAATATCACTTACCTAATTTTCCTAACAATATTATCTGGAAAAATTTAAACTTTAAAAATTGGTCAGGAGAAATTCAGGCTTACAATGTACCATGCTGTATACCACGTTCTGCTGAAGAGGTTATTTCAGTCGCCAATTGGGCATGGAAGGAAAATTATAAGCTAAGAATTGTCGGGCAATCTCATAATTGGTCACCATTGACTCTGGAATCAGGGCAAAGCTTCAAAAATCGTATTATGTTGATGGATCTCTCTGAGCATTTTACTCACGTCAATATCGAACACCGTCCCCAATTTTCTATCGTAACCGCACAAACAGGTATATTGATGGAAGCGCTAATGACCCAAATGGAGGATCAAAATCTTGGTTTCACCGCAACGCCTGCTCCCGGTGATTTAACATTAGGGGGCGTTCTCGCAATAGGCGGGCATGGAACTGCCATTAAAGCACTGGACGAAACGCCACTTCCCGGGCACACATACGGCTCTCTGAGTAACACAATATTGTCCCTGTCTGCTGTTGTGTGGGATGCAGCAACCCAGCAATATACCATCAAGCGTTTTGAGCGAAGTGATCCAAATTGCGCACCACTATTAACCCACTTAGGTTGTTCCCTGATTTTAGAAGTCCAGTTTCAGGCTGGTAAAAATCAACGCTTACGGTGCCAGAGCTTCACTAATATCCCAGTGACTGAATTATTTGCCGATCCCGAATCTTCAGAAAGCAATCGAACTTTTAGTCATTTTCTAAATAAAAGCGGCCGGGCTGAAATTATTTTATTTCCTTTCACAAACCTCCCATGGCTAAAAGTCTGGAGTGTGGAGCCAACCAAGCCAGCTTCTAGTATTGAGGTTAAAACACCCTATAACTATCCATTTTCCGATAATATTTCACCAGCTATATCGAATATCATGGATAACATCCTTTCTGGCTTCCCTGCAATAACGCCTCTGGTCAGTGAGATGCAATATCAACTGACAAATACCGCTTTACAAGGCCACGAGAAAGATATCTGGGGTTGGAGTAAAAACCTATTGCTATATGTGAAACCAACAACACTGCGTGTTACAGCAAATGGTTATGCGGTATTAACGCGCCGTGCTGATATCCAGCGCGTTTTGAATAAATTTCATACCGAATGGCAAAAGTTAATGCGTGAATTTGAAAATCAGGGGCGATACCCCATCAACGGCCCTATTGAAATCAGAGTCACGGGATTAGATGATCCTGCCGACGTCCTGCATGAAAAGGCGGTCGTTCCCAGTTTATCTGCTATCCGCCCCCGCTTAGATCAACCTGAATGGGATGTTGCAGTCTGGCTCGACATATTGACCTTTCCAAACACGCCTTACGCCATTGAGTTTTGCCGACAATTTGAACAATGGCTATTCAAAGAATTTGATGGTTCTTATGCCTCAGCCCGTGTTGAATGGAGTAAAGGTTGGGCTTATGGCACCAACGTTGCGTGGGAAGATAAAGAAGTTTTAACCAAAATAATTCCCGCTTCATTCACCGATGGATTGCCTGCCGATAACAATTGGGACTCAGCAATTTCTGCATTGCAGAAATACGATCCACATCACATATTTAGATCACCATTATTAGATAAATTACTTTCTGAATAAAGTCATCTTAGCAAATAGTAGATATATTTTTATATCTACTATATCCATTGACTTTCAAATTATAATTTCGTTAGTTACACGATTCTTCACAATGACATGACAACCACATCATGAGTTATGCTTTTTGGGATTTAACTTCCTTATCATCATGCCGCATCTTTAAATTCATTGGGCATGACCATAAAAATATGGGGAAATAAAATGTATAAAGATGATTTAACTAAATATATAAATGAAATTAACTATCAAAAACAAAGCAACTTTCAGTTTAATAATATTTATCTGGATCAAAAAAATGCCATATATATATTAAAATACTTTAATAGAAAGTACGCGATAAATGCCCATGAAGACATTATTGATGAGATGAGTTTATTTGAAAATGAATTGAACCCACCTACTGGCATACATAAACGATATATTATCAAAACAGATACAGGAATGACCGGCGTTCACTTTGCTGCATTAAATATCTTTAAAGATAGCAAAGAAAACACATCTCTTATATTTGTAGATGCAAGCAACGGAAAAAACAAATTTATCCCATTCAAAATCAATTATTACATCAATAAAAGCACACATAAAAATAAGCTAAAAGTTCTCTATATTTACAGCCAAATACAAAATAGCCCTGGAGACTGCTTACTTTTTTGCTTACACTTTCTGAAAAAAATGCATAAATACTCTACTCACTTTACTGAGCTCCATCAAAAAATCTTTGATGATCAGATACAATTCATTAATAGTGAAAATACAATCTTTACTCCTTCTGATTCCAAGATAACCAAAAACAAGGTGCCTGACGAAGATTGCAAAAAATATCGGACGGTATTTTTCGATCAAGCCATCAATTTATTACCCATTGGTTTCTTCAAGCATGCACATTCACTGCGTCCCCTTGAAGCTTATCTGGATCGTCATCAGGATGAGCAAGAAAGCCGGGTCAATAACTATAAGAAAAAGGATGGGACGATAGGGGAAACCCTGCTAGAGCGATATAATCGCCATTCGACTCTCCGCAACGAAATGAATATCCGTACAAATAAGCCGATAGAACGGAAATACAGCATATCCATCGAAGAAAAAAGGCTTCGTCTTGCAGAAGCAGCTCTAAAGTGGCTTGATGAGCACGGAGAATAATGCACAATAAAAATACGACCATTCAGGATTCCTTGATAAACTACGAGTTACCTCAAACATAATGATTTATCAATTTTAAGGAATCTTAATGTCTTTATATCAGGATAATCAGGCACTCGCTCAACTCACGTTAGGTAAACCCACTCCCTACCGCGACAACTACGATCCTACTTTACTGCAAGCGGTTCCCCGCAGTATGAACCGTGAACCGCTTGGACTATTCCCTGAAAGTATTCCTTTTCATGGTGCTGATATCTGGACGATGTACGAACTTTCCTGGCTCAACGCCCGGGGTGTACCTCAAGTTGCTATTGGTCATGTCAGCCTGAATGCCGCTAGTGAAAACCTTATCGAATCAAAAAGCTTTAAGCTTTATCTGAACAGTTTTAACCAAACCCGCTTTGCTGATTGGGAAACCGTACAAAAAACTCTGCAACAGGATTTATCTGCTTGTGCCAATGGCGATATCGAAGTTGTTTTACATTCCCTTCATGAGTTTAATCAGCAGCCAATTGCCGAATTTGCAGGAAAATGCATCGATAATCAGGATATTGAAATTGATGACTATCAGTTCAGTCGCGATTATCTTAACAATGCAGCAACTGGCCCTGTCGTTGAAGAAACTTTAGTAAGCCATTTGCTAAAATCAAACTGTCTGATCACTAATCAGCCAGACTGGGGATCTGTCATGATCCGCTATAAAGGTGCCAGGATCGATCAGGAAAAGTTATTGCGCTACTTAGTTTCTTTCCGCCATCACAATGAATTTCATGAACAATGTGTCGAGCGTATTTTCAATGATTTAATGACATTATGCGCGCCTGAAAAACTCACTGTTTATGCACGCTATACCCGTCGGGGAGGATTGGATATCAATCCATGGCGCAGTAACGAAGAATTTATTCCAGCAATAGGAAGGTTAGCCCGCCAATAATTAAATTAATTTGATTAGCAATAGATAACCAGACCGCTGGATGAAATCAGTTATACCCAATAGATTTCAGGTTGCTGTAATACCATGTTATATCTTTATATTGCGGGAAGGAGTGAACGCAATAAAGCAGCAACTTGAAAGACGACGGGTATAAATCATTATTGAGGAACACCCCAAGGGGTAAAAGGAGTCATTCTTGATTACACATGTCAATCCATTGGGATCTATGGATTTACTCTCTCAGCTTGAAGTAGATATGCTTAAGCATACCGCAAGCAGTGATTTATACCGCCTTTTTCGTAACTGTTCACTGGCGGTTCTCAATTCCGGAAGTCAAACCGATAACAGTAAAGAATTGCTGTCAAAATATGAAGATTTTGATATCAACGTACTGCGCCGGGAACGCGGCGTAAAGCTGGAGTTAGTCAATCCACCAGAAGACGCTTTTGTTGATGGTAAAATCATCCGTTCCCTGCAAGCAAATCTGTTCGCGGTGTTAAGGGATATTTTGTTCGTTCACGCGCAAATCACCAATGAACAAAAAGCACACAATTTGAATATGGAAAATGGTACGCATATTACCAGCACCATTTTCTCCATCCTGCGCAACGCTAAAGCCCTGCATATCTCAGAAGACCCTAATATGATTGTTTGTTGGGGCGGTCATTCCATCAATGAAAAAGAGTATTTATATGGGCGCAAGGTAGGGAATGAGCTGGGATTACGCGAACTGAATATCTGTACAGGTTGTGGCCCGGGAGCAATGGAAGCCCCAATGAAAGGAGCTGCGGTAGGGCATGCCCAGCAGAATTATAAAAACAGTCGATTCGTCGGTATTACAGAACCTTCAATTATCGCGGCGGAACCCCCCAACCCGTTGGTGAATGAACTGATTATCATGCCTGACATCGAAAAACGTCTGGAAGCCTTTGTCCGTATTGCCCACGGTATCATTATCTTCCCCGGTGGCGTGGGTACGGCAGAAGAACTGCTGTATTTGCTGGCTATCCTGATGAATCCTGAAAATAAAGATCAGGTTCTGCCACTGGTTTTAACGGGTCCTAAAGAGAGTGCCGATTACTTCCATGCGTTAGATGAGTTTATCGTTAATACTTTGGGAAAACAGGCTCGTCACTACTACCGTATTATTATAGATGCGCCGTCAGAAGTCGCACGTATAATGAAAAGAGCGATGCCAAGCGTCAAAGAGAATCGCCGTTCTACCGGAGATGCTTACAGCTTCAACTGGTCATTGAAAATCAGCCCTGATTTACAATCTCCATTCAATCCAGTCCATGACAACATGGCTAACCTGAATTTACATCCAAATCAAGCACCTGAGAAACTTGCTTCCGCATTGCGATGCGCATTTTCTGGCATTGTGGCAGGTAATGTAAAAGAAGCCGGTATTCATGCCATAGAGAAATATGGGGCATTCAAGATCCACGGTGATGCTGACATTATGCACTGTATGGATAACTTGCTAGAAGATTTTGTGGAGCAAGATCGCATGAAACTTCCGGGAGGTACTGCTTATGAGCCATGTTATGAGATAATCAAATAAATCACGGATACCTTTTCTCTTCACGATCTAATGAGGCTGGTGCCAAGGAATAAAATCCAAGGATGGAATATAACGACCATGATACATCTTTTAATTATAGACGCCCTAAATCTGATTCGACGCATCCATGCGGTACAGGGAAGCCCTTGCGTTCCTGCCTGCGAACATGCGTTAAAGCAATTAATCACCCATTCATCCCCGACTCATGCAGTTGCCGTATTTGATGAAGATGATCGCAAGCATAGCTGGCGCCATCAACTTTTCCCTGACTACAAAGCAGGGCGTTCTGCTATGCCAGAAAACTTACAACAGGAGATGCCGCTGATTAAGCAGGCATTCAATGAACTTGGCGTAGCTTGCTGGCATGCAGAAGGGCATGAAGCGGATGATTTGGCCGCAACATTGGCGACTAAAGTTGCCAATACCGGGCACCGTGTCACGATTGTTTCAACAGATAAGGGGTATTGCCAGCTTCTTTCTCCCCATATCCAAATCCGTGATTACTTCCAAAAACGCTGGCTGGACTTGCCTTTCGTTCAGCAAGAATTCGGCGTTTCTCCTGACCAACTGCCCGATTATTGGGGGCTGGCAGGTATCAGCAGCAGTAAAATCCCCGGCGTTCAGGGTATTGGCCCGAAGACTGCCGCCACCCTGCTACAACAAGCCGATTCGCTGGATAATTTGTTCCAGACTCTGGAAACCCAGCCAGATAAATGGCGAAAAAAATTAGAAGCTCATAAAGAAATGGCTTATATCAGCCGTGAAGTCGCTTCATTAAAAACTGATTTATCGCTAGAGGGAAATTTGCAGCAATTGAGATTATCCGATAAATAACCCGTTAATCTTGTTGAATATGCTTTTGTAAAAACACCGTCAGTTTTGCCCAACGTACCCAATACAGGCGGGAAGTAACGAAAAAGATGTGTGATACCTGTTTTCAGGTGAATTTTGCAGATTCATCATAAAAACAGGGTATCACTCATTAAATTAACTCAACCAAAATAATCAGCAATTAACTTAATATGTTCACCATTCAATTGCCCCGACTCATTCAGCAACCCAATCCACGCTTTCATATAGTCATATTTGGCCTGAGACAGTTCACGACGCACAGTATAGAGTTGTTGCTCAGCATTGAGCACATCAACATTCACTCGCTGCCCCAAAGCAACACTTTTTTGCGTCGCCTTCACCTGTAATTCAGCCGCTTCTACCGCTGTTTCATAGGCCCGTATCCGTTTCTCACCATTAACATAAGCATTATAATTGCGGCGCACTGCATTCAGAGTTTCACCTGCCTGTGCATCCATCTCATATTTAGTCTTGCCATAATTTGCTGCCGATTGACGTACTGCCGCCGCCGTTCCGCCGCCATTATAGAGATTCATGGAAACACGCAATCCAATAGAATCTGTCCGGTATTTTTGGTCAATACTGTTATCGCTGCTGGATTTATTTTCGCTATGAGAAGCATACAGCTCAAGTTTTGGCAGGTATCCCGCACGATTGCGATTAATGTCATGATACGCCACATCAACTTTCTGCCGGGCAGCCGCCAATTGAGGGTTCTGGCTTAATGCCTGCTGTTCCCAGTCAGCATAACCCCCGATATCCCGTTTGATGGCGTTGAACTGTGGTGCGTTGGACAGGCGATTAACCGGTAAACCGGCTGGCAACGGTACACCAACTAATAACTGCAAGTCACGGATTGCGGCATCCAGCTCATCCTGCACCATCAATTCATCAGCCAGTACCTGACTGTAACGTGTTTGAGTTTCTGCCACATCGGTGCGAGTACCCTCGCCGGAGGAAAACAATTTCTGATTACGCTCCAGCTGCTCTTCATAGGCAGCCCTCTGCCGGGCGACTTGATCCAGCCGATCCTGCGCATAGGCTACAGCCACATAGCTGTTCACTACCCTGACCGCCAATTGCTGGCTATCCGCCCGAAAGCGGGCATCACTCATCAAGGTATAAGCCTGACGGGTTCGATAACGCGCCCACGCTTCAAAATCAATCAGCGGCTGGGTCAAAATAACTGCACCACTGTAGCTGTTATACTTCCGGTCACGGCTTTCGCTAACCTTCCGACCACGCATATCCACTGAGTGAGATTCCATTTTTTGCCAGTTTTGCGGTGAATTCTGATAGCTAATCAACACCTTGGGTAGCAATTCTGCCAGCCCAAGATTTTTCTCTTCCTGCCCCGCTTCCTGCTCTTTGATGGCGGCCTGAAATGTTGGATCATGCTGCAATGCCAGAGCATAAGCCTCCGTCAAAGAAAGGGCTCTCGCGGAACCGGAAACTAACATCACCAACAATACCGTTAAAAACATTACCCTTAAAAACAGAGGCGATAGCAAAGTACGTTTATTGGCAAAACCGCAATACCTCAACATCTCCATTACTCCTCAATCAGCGATGTAGACGCTCTATCCACCAATGGCTTGAACAGATAGCTCAGCAGAGAGCGCGATCCCGTTTTGACGAACACCTCAACCGGCATCCCCGGCTTGATATTCAGTCCTGCCAATTTTTCCATCCCCTCAGGGGTCACTTTCAATCGCATCTGGTAATAAGGTTCCCTTGTTACTCCATCCACTAACCGGTCAGCAGAAACCACTGCCACCTTAGCCGTCACTTTCGGCGTCCGGTTTTGGTTGAACGCAGTAAACATCAAATCAACATCCTGACCGACAGTCACCTTATCAATCAGATGCACCATCAAACGCGCTTCCACTTCCAAGGTACTCTGGGCAGGGAGGAGCTCCATCAATTTCTCACCGGAAGCAACCACACCGCCTTGGGTAAATACGTTCAACCCCACCACGGAGCCATCAACCGGAGCCGTAATTGACGTGTGAGACCGATCAAATTGGGCCGTTTCCAGCTTATTGCCTAATTCATTAGCTAATACCTGCACATCCGACAATTGGCTGCGTACTTCACGTTGGTAATCAGCCTGACGCTGAATAATTCGCTGTTGCGTTTCCTGCCGCTGCTTTTCAAGCTGACCAGTTCGTCCCGCCATCTCGGCCATACTGCCACTTAACTCACTTTGGTTACGCAGTAATTCCAGATACTGGTTACGGGGAAAATAGCCTTCCTCTGTTAAAGGTTGCAGGTTAGTCACTTGCTCCTTAATCGAAGCCTGTTGTTGTCGCTTGCTTATTAAGGCTTCTCGTAATCCTTTGATTTGGAAATTCAGCCCTTCCTCAGTCTGTTGCATGCCTGCCAGATCACTTCGCAACATCTCACGGCGTGACAGAAAGAGCTGTTTCTGCAACACCAGAATATCCTGAACGCGCGGCTCCGATTGCTGATTCAATAATGTGGACGGAAAGACAATGGCATCCTGTCCTTGTTGCTCGGCCAACAGCCGGGCTTCCGTTGCCAATGTGGTATAAAGTTGCTGTTTCAGAGAATCAATCTGCGCATTAACCTGCACTTGGCTGAGCTGAACCAAAACCTGCCCGGCCCTGACTTGCTCACCCTCTTTCACCTGAATTTGCCTGATAATACCGTTCACAGGGGACTGTACCGTTTTTCGGTTTCCATCCACGACAACAGTCCCTGAAGAAGCCACCCCTTTATCGAGTGGCGCAAACGCTGCCCAGATTAAAAAGCCCAGAATGCCAATGCCAATAACCAACCAGCCTATTCGCAGGTAACGATTCGCATCCAGCGGCAATAATTCTGACGCCTCATTTTGGGCATCCTTTGCATTGGTCTGATAGGACATCTTTACTCCCAGATAGCAATATCCCAAGAATTTAAATATGGCTGAATCATGTTACGAGGCACGTTCGACCGCTTTTGGTTGTGGTTGTGGCTGTGACGGAGAGAGCGCCGCCATAACTTGCTGGGAAGGGCCAAACATTTTCATTTTACCCTGCACTAACAGCAAAACCTTGGTTGTTTGCGAGAGCAATGAAGGGCGATGGGTAATCACCACCACCGTTTTACCTTGTTCCCGTAATTGAACAATGGCATTACTCAGCGCTTTTTCTCCGGTATCATCCAGATTCGAATTAGGTTCATCCAATACCACCAGCGACGGATTACCATACAAAGCGCGAGCCAGTCCAATCCGCTGTTTTTGCCCACCAGACAGCCCCGTCCCTCCGGCACCAATGACCGTGTCATAACCCTGTTCAAGATTGAGCACCAATTCATGGACGCCAGCTTTTTGTGCCGCCTCGATCACTTTTTCAGGATCAACATCATTAAAACGCGCGATATTCTCAGCAATCGTGCCACCAAACAGTTCAATGTCCTGCGGCAAATAACCAATGGACGCCCCCAACTCATCTTTGTTCCACTGGTAAATATCGGCACTATCAAGCCGTACAACGCCTTCCTGTGCCGGCCAGATCCCCACCAGCAAACGGGCTAACGTGGATTTCCCTGACGCACTGGGGCCAATCACACCCAGAACATCACCGGGGTTTAAGGCAAGGTTGATATCCTGCAAAACATATTGCTTGTTTTGTGATGTCTGGCTTTGTGATGCCTGAGCCGCACGTGTTTTACCGGGGGGTATTGCAGAGACTTTCTCCAACAGCAATACGCCCTTGGGAACGGGCAATGACATGCCACTTTTGCGCTCTGGCTGAGCTTTCAGGAGCTTGTCCAATCGCTGCCATGACAAACGAGCCGCGCTCCAGCTCTTCCATGCCTGTATCAACTGCTCAATCGGGGACAACGCCCGTCCCATCAAAATGGAACCTGCAATCATCATTCCCGGCGTGATATTCCCTTCAATCGCCAGCCAGCCGCCCAAACCCAGAATCAAAGATTGCAAGGCGATGCGTACTGTTTTAGTCAACCCAGCAATGAATGCCGCCCGTTCACTGGCAATGCACTGGAAATGGAGAAAGCGCTTATGCAAGCCAAACCAGCGGTGACGCAATACCGGCAACATTCCGAGCGCTTCGATCACTTCTGCATTGCGCAGGTTGGTGCTGGCAAGATGGGCTGATCGTAAAGAGAGGTTGCTTGCTTCGGCTAACGGTGCCTGGGATAGCCACTGGTTCAATACTGCCAGCGTGATAAGAATGATGGCCCCAGCCAGTGCCAACAATCCCAGATACGGGCTGAACAGGAAAATGACACAAAGGTAGACGGGGAACCAAGGAGCATCAAAAAAAGCAAACAGTGCATTCCCCGTCAGAAACTGGCGAATGGTCGCCAAATCATTGAGCATTTGCCCCGCATCTGTTGATCCGCTTTTTAGATTGGACTCATACGAAGCGGTGTAAACCCGCTGGTTCAGGCTCATATCAAACTGGTTGCCAATGCGGATTACCACCTGACTGCGGATATATTCCAGCCCGCCCATAATGGCAAACATACCCAGTGTGATAAGCGTCAGCATCAACAGGGTCATTTCATTACCGGATGGCAGTACCCGATCATATACCTGAAGCATATAAATCGAGGGAACCAGCATCAACAGATTGATAAACGCTGTAAATAAGCCAATAGTCCAGAATACTTTGCTGCGTGCACGGATAACATCCGTGATTTCATCCTTCGGAAAGCGTAATTTCACTGCAATCCCTTTATCATTAACTGAAGCAAAACGAATTAATTATCAAATCATGCGTGATTTTTTATTTTGTCACTGCATTCGCTGTGCCACTAAATGTCATGACCAATTCCCTGCCATCAACAAGGTAGGCGACCCATTGTTCTTCAGACTCATGACCAAAAAAGGCCAGACTATTGCCGTCATCATCCGTCAATGTGATTCCATCGGGAGCCGGACGCCATCCCTCAACAGGCTGACCAAACAGCTCTGTCGCACAGGTGTCACTTTTTAGCGCCCAAATTGCCCCTTCAGGTAAACGGGTATCGGTCAATTCAATACGACATACCTGATGCCCATCAGAGAGTTGCCATAGCCCTTTCAACTCATCAGCGGGTGGAAGCCTCAAACTACTCGCCATACATCCTCC
The DNA here is from genome assembly GCF_037996725.1 of Xenorhabdus entomophaga. Lineage (NCBI taxonomy): Bacteria > Pseudomonadati > Pseudomonadota > Gammaproteobacteria > Enterobacterales > Morganellaceae > Xenorhabdus > Xenorhabdus entomophaga. Next base: position 6,785 of record NZ_JBBMXH010000022.1, on the reverse strand, counting down.
TGCAAAAAAAAGAGAGAAAATTACTGATAAAAAAGCGCTCCGCAAACACGCCTTCAACCTATAAAACGGAGTCCCACAAAATTTATACTGATGAAACAGGGGACGAAAGAAAACCGATATTATCTTCAGATGACTATATAACACGGCGGACTCCTTAATACTGCCGTACACCAAGAAGCATACGGCAGCATTCAGTTATCGCGATAACATCATCAAACGATGAAATCTGCCTCAGTCAGCGGCTGACCAACAACTTTCACCAGAAAATCGTTGCCCGCCAGATCACCACCAAGACTGACCTCTAAATCTGTGACTTCATTCACTTGGTCATAAGTGAATTTCACTTCACCCGCCTTACCTGAGAATGAATCCACAAATTTGATATCGCCACGACTACCGAAGTTGAAGAAAGACAGATCGATCTTATCTTCACCAGAAGTAAAATCATGAATCCAATCCGGGTTATCTTTCAATGATTCTTTGCCATCCAGATAAACAAAGGTATCCTTGCCTTCGCCACCCCACAGATGGTCACCGCCAAGCCCGCCATAAATGATGTCGTCGCCTGCACCACCTTTAAGGATGTTATCTGCGCTGTTACCGACCAGAATGTCGTCACCGCTACCGCCAATCGCATTCTCAATAACAACACCACGAGCGATAGAAACGTTGCCTTTCAAGCCTCCAACATCAGAGAAAGCCCCTTCATTCAGGTTAATACGCTGATTTTGGGTAAAGCCGGAGAAATCAAATGTATCTTCACCGCCCGCATCCCAAACGCTGAACACCAGTTTACTGCTCGCATCAGTAGCGGTCATGAAATCACGGCCGGTATTGGAATTGAAGCCGTATATGGTATCGTCTGTACGAGTTTCCATATTAGCGCCATACAAATCCTGAATCGCAGAGATATCATTCAGCAAAGGTGCTGAGGAATATTCACCTTTGAAATCCTGACCCGTATATTTCTCACTGAAATAACTCATGACCGTATAGGCACGAGAATCTTCGAAATATTCTGCTTTAGTGATATAGCTTGGACGCACTTTATCAGAAGCATCATACTCAGCAGGGTGATCCAATCCTAAAGTATGTCCAATTTCATGAGTGAAAGTCTGACGGGCATAGCCATTCACATCAATGTCATTGTCTACAAAAGTATGGCTCTTAGAGTTATACCATGAATAAGCGGTTCTTTGTCCCTGTGGCAGATTTGCGAATGCGTAATCTTTCGCTGCACTATAATCAAAGAAACCAAACGTGATATTTGCTTTATTAACATTACTTACTTCGGTAAATTTAATATTGGCAACATCAGACCAAGACTGTAAAGAAAGTCTCGCTGCATCTTTCTGATCTTCATTAAACGCACTGAAGCCAGAAACTTTAAACAGCGGCATGACAGCCGGTTTCTTTGTTAGGAAATGATATGATAATTCCAATGTTCCAGAGGAATTAACATATTTATTGGACCAGTGATACTGGCCCCTCACAAGCTCATCAGGCGCGTTATCGCCCAATGGATTATGATCAACACGAATAGAAGAATCGTAATTCGGAACGTAGGCTGTGAGAAGTGCTTTTACATCCTGAACAGAATTAGAATCAGATAACCCCGAATAGGTATATTTTTTCTTTGAGGTCATGTACATCTCCTGTAAGAACAAGATTAATATTCTAAAACCCGAAATATTTTCAATAACGGGAGTAAGAGTTTTAAATTCTTTCTAAGATCCTCTTAGAAATAAAACTCCAGAGTAAAATAGCGTTAGTTCCTGTCCGTGTAAAAATAATTAATATATCTTTTTAGAATACATATTAAACAAATTTAGTTTATGTATTTAATTATTCATTTTTCAATTAAATTTTTTTGATAACAAAAAAACAGTATTATTCACTATAAAATAATACTGTTTTTATCTACTGGAAATTAGCCCTAAGAAAGAATTATCTATTTACCCTTTCTTTTTTCAAATTGCGGTATTTTCACCGCAACCTGAAATTTATTCCATATCCATCACCCTCAATAATCCCGTTCAGTTGCATAAACAGACCAGACGCGGCGAACATGTACTGTAATCTCTTCACGATCGTGATACAGATGTTTCGCCTGAATTTGAGCATTGACGCCATTCTCTTTCAGTTGCGACTCAATTTTCTGTAATATGTGATCCACTTCCTCATAACGCTTTTTCATCGGCAATTTGAGATTGAAGATAGCCTCACGACACCAGCTTTTTACCAGCCAATCTGTCATCAAGTGTGCAACTTTGGCAGGTTTTTCAACCATGTCACAAACCAGCCAGTAAATATTTTTTACTGACGGCTCAAATCTAAAACCATCCACACGGTGATGTTTCACCTGACCGGTTTCCATTAAGCTTTCAGCCATCGTGCCATTATCTACCGCATGAACCAGCATGCTGCGTTTTACAAGCTGGTAAGTCCATCCTCCCGGACAGGCACCGAGATCCACAGCATGAAGACCGCTGCTTAGGCGTTCTTCCCACTCGTCATAAGGAACAAAAACATGAAAGGCTTCTTCCAGTTTCAACGTGGAACGGCTTGGTGCATCAGATGGGAATTTCAGACGAGGTATCCCCATATAGAAACGGGAATTATTGTTACTGTAGGAATACCCCACATAGCAGCAACCCGAGGCAATGAAAAAAACATGGATCACGGGACGGTTGCTGTTCTCCTTCGCCAGCAAGAGCTTTTCCTGACGCATCGCATTACGTAATGGAACCGTAAACTTACGGCAGAATTTCATCAACTCTTTGCTTTCATTGGTATCCGGGACTTCTACACGCAGATCACCGGCTCGCTCAATCACACCCATCAACATACCCATAATCGGTGTAATGCGATCTTCCTGCGGCAGATCTTTCAACAACTCACCCACAACCAACATTTGGCGGGCAAAAATCAATTCCTTAAACGGAATTTCACGAATCAGACGATCGGCATCATCAGGCTGATAACACTCAAACAGCACATATCCGCTGTTTTCTTTCACACGGGCGAAACCGTAAATTTCTTTTTTACCCGCCTTATCGGTAATTTCTGCCGCACACTCTTTTTCAAAACCCGGGCGGCAATATAAAGCAACTTTATTCATGGCTGAGCGCCGATTTCCTTAGACGCAGAGCGCCAATTAATACACATAACCAACCAATGAGAAAACTCAGCCCACCGATTGGTGTCAAATACACCAGAAATTTTAGCGGTAAAAAGGCCAGACAATAAAGACTGCCACTAAACAGCACAACTCCCACTGCGAAAAAAATACCACTCCACCCGAATTGGGGTACTGGCTGACGCATCAAAAAAGCAGCCAGCGCCATCATGGCGAGTGTATGCAGCCCTTGATATTGCAGGCCGGTATGAATCCATTCCATCTGACGTGAAGTCAGGACAGGCGCCAACATATGTGCCCCCATCGCTCCCAATGCCACGTAGAAAAAACCACTGATCCCGACAAAAATAAGCATGACCCTACTGCTCATCACACAGCTCCTGTTTCAGACTGGCATCTATTGGGTATATTGCGTGATATACCCCAACCTTTCTTGTTCAGACGCAGCTTGCGTCAATATCCATTTCCGAAAAGCGGCAATCTTGCCCAATTCTGCCTGATTATCGTGACAAACCAAATAAAATGCGTTCTTACTGACCAAAACATCATTGAATGGACAGACCAAACGCCCCGCATCAATTTCATTTTGTGCCATAACATTATTGGCAAGGGCAACCCCCTGACCATGCACAGCCGCCTGAATCACCATCGCACTATGACTGAATATCGGTCCCTGCTGGACATTGATTTGTTGCTGCATATCAAGCTGACGAATATAAGCTTGCCAATCCCTCCGGGATGAATCGTGCAATAAGGTATGCCTGGCAAGATCTGAGGGGGTTTTCAAGGGTCGGTCACCCGCCAACAAAGCCGGAGAACAGACAGGCAGTAAATATTCAGGATAAAGGCGATCAGTTCGCAACCCCGGCCAATTGCCCCTGCCATAAAAAATGGCGACATCAACATCATCAGTCAATTTATCTTCTTCCCGGTCTATCGCCTGAATCCTGACATCAATCCCCGGAAAGCTCTGATTAAAGCCAGAAAGCCGTGGCACCAGCCATTGAATAGCAAAACTGGGGGACAAACTCACTGTTAACGCCCCTTTAGCGCTACGTGCCTGAAGCTTGCGGGTTGCATCATTAATAGCAGTGAAAATTTCTTTGATATCAAGATAATAACTCTGCCCATCTTCAGTTAACAACAGTGAACGATTACGACGACGAAAAAGTTTTAATCCCAGAAAATCTTCCAGGCTTTTCATTTGATGACTAACTGCGGCCTGAGTCACAAATAATTCTTCTGCCGCCTTAGTAAAACTTAAATGACGGGCGGCGGCATCAAAAACTCGTAAGGCATTGAGTGGAGGCAAACGTTTAGACATGTTGGTTTCTTATGTGGTGGTAACGATACCGGTAACTCTTTTCGTTCAGGTATTAGTTTTTATAATCCGAATCATTATAATTTGTCCATTGATGATATACCAGCAAATCCCTATAGTGTGCGCACTTCCTAAGCCGGAACGAAAAGTCTCTTTGTATTAATACATTGATACTTTTGGCTTTGTGGTTGTGATGTTGTGTTTGCAAGTTGTCTGGAACTCCAGACTTTGTAGCGTAAGCTACTGTTTTTTTTCACTTCCTGTACATTTACCCTGTCTGTCCATAGTGATTTTTTTAATGCACCGCAATTGCGGTGCTTTTTTTCTCAACTTTCCTGTAGAATTCCCCTTCTCCTGGTTAAAGAAAAACTTATTCTTTATCACACAATGATTAAATTACACCGTTTATGAAAGCCTTTGACTCAGAACAATTCCGCCAACAATTTCCTGCCCTGCAACCGTCGATCACACAACCATCGACCACATTTCTGGATAGTGCCGCCACCGCATTAAAGCCGGGATGTATGATTGAGGCGACCGAACACTATTACCAGAACCACAGTGCGACGGTACATCGCAGCCAACACGCGACAGCACAAGCCATGACCGCACGTTATGAGCAAGCGAGGTCACTGGTGGCGGAATTGATCAATGCGCCATTACCCATGGATATCATCTGGACGAAAGGCACTACTGAGTCCATTAATCTGGTAGCACAGAGTTACTTTCGCTCCCGCCTGAACGTGGGTGATGAAATCATTGTCAGCGAACAGGAACACCACTCTAACCTGCTGCCGTGGCTGATTCTGGCAGGACAGACAGGCGCCAAAGTCATAAAATGGCCGATTGGCAAACAACGCCAACCTGAAATAGAGAGACTGGCAGAATTGCTGAATGAGAAAAGCCGATTAGTCGCCATCAGCCAAATGTCGAACGTGACTGGCGCTGCCGTAGATTTAGCACAGGTCACAGCCCTCGCCCATCAATATCACTGCAAAGTGCTGGTTGATGGTGCTCAGGGCATCGTTCACGCACCTGTTGATGTTCAGCAACTGGATATCGATTTTTATGCCTTCTCAGCCCATAAACTGTATGGCCCGAATGGGTTGGGTGTGTTGTATGGTAAAACTGAATTGCTGAATGCAATGTCTCCATGGCATGGCGGCGGCAAAATGCTGACTCAAGTCTCATTTGACGGTTTCACACCGGAAGCCGTACCCTATCGTTTTGAAGCAGGTACACCTAACGTTGCTGGCGTGGTCGGCTTTGCCGCAACTCTGGAATGGCTGAAAGCCATTGATATCCAGCTCGCTGAATCCCATGCAATTTCCCTGACGGATTACGCCGAGCAGCAACTCAGCCTGCTACCGGGTTTTATAAGCTACCGTGTAGGTGGTTCCAGTTTACTGGCTTTCAATTTCGCCGGAATACATCACAGTGACTTAGCAACGCTGATTGCAGAACAAAATATCTCTCTGCGTTCAGGGCAACATTGCGCACAGCCATTGCTGGATACTCTTGGGATCAGCGGCTGCTTGCGAGCTTCGTTTATGCCTTATAACAACCAACAAGATGCAGATAGATTGATCGAAGCGGTGAAATTCGCGCTATCGTTGTTGGGTGAGTGATATTGGTTTGTTGTTGATTACGCCTCTATTTATGATAGGGGCGTATGTTTAATACTTTGCCTTATTTTTAACGCGTTCAATAAAAGATATATTATTTTTTACCTTCCAAGAATATTTTTCTAGCTTCGTTTAAGCTCATATAGTTAGCTCCTCCTTGGAAATAGATATCATCAGCTTGAATAGGGTCATCTTCCCAGCCACAAATATCACAAATAAGATATTCGCCAAGTGAATCAAGGGTCATATGATTACAACATGGGCAATGATATTTATTATTCATTGGTTACTCCAATGCTTTGGTATTTACACATTAAAACAAATAGCTTTTGATAATTCATTTTAAATATTATTTTTTTGATAGTCTTCTATCAAAGAACTATATTTTTTTACTCTGGAAAACTCAGGTTCTTTCCAATTTGGCCCTTTAATTGTTTTCCCTTTTTCATCCTCTGCTAATTTTCCTTCATTTAATAATCTTTCATAGGTTTTCCATAACTCACCTTCTTCAAGAACTTCAAAACGATACCTAACATACATACGATCTATCGATGGATAAGAACTTTTAAGAGAAAAAACTAGAAGTATAGCTGGATTAACGCAATAAGTGCAACATGCGACCGGTATAGGCTTCCATTGGCGTCAGCCCATTTAAAATCTTTCTTGGTGTCATATTCAGCCTCAATTCCATATCGCTGAT
>NZ_JBBMXH010000021.1:0-51327 GCF_037996725.1 Xenorhabdus entomophaga | reverse complement strand
TCAGCGATATGGAATTGAGGCTGAATATGACACCAAGAAAGATTTTAAATGGGCTGACGCCAATGGAAGCCTATACCGGTCGCATGTTGCACTTATTGCGTTAATCCAGCAATACTGAAAATTATAAGAGTATGGAATTTATGGCTGTGGTAACTATAGATGGAAATAAATACACAACCAATATGCAGAAGTATTTAAATATTCTGAAAGTCACTCCACATAAACCGTATAGGATCTATAGATCTGAGCTTCGATTAGAATCTAATCTCATTGCAAATCATGAATTTGAAGAAGGGTATTACGTAAAGGTTTATATACTTTGTTGGGTATTACCCTACTCATTGACAATAAAGAAGCAGGAGCTAATAGGACATCAAGATACATGGTTGGGAATAACCGTCTATAAAAGGACATCCGATAACCAAATACAAGCTGGTACTGTGTTAGAGATGGATATAGTTAAGAAGGATTGCAGAATTGAAGATACGATGGCAGCAGCAGGTTTACCGTATGGTGACTGGCCTATAGCAATCATAAATGGTAACCAGTTTATCAGGGCTACTGTTGGATGTTGTGATAAGTTTCATTATACACGTGACGAAGATAATCTAGGAGGCCATATCAATATAATTGATAATTTCGGATGTCTTGCTAAATTCTTTGTGATGAGAAATATTGATAACATGTTTTTACATCTTGAAGATGTTGATTAATACCTGCCTTTATATCTGATTCACTTGAATCCTGCATTATCAGGTGAATCGGATACGTTTATATTCAAAAATTATTATCAAAAGTTCGTGCAATGATGCTCTCAATCAGGGCACGAAATTCAGTACAGTTATCTCAATTCTCAGAAAATGATCAACACATCCCGTTATTTCTTAATGAGAATCCTAATTATGACAAATAAATCCTTTCAGGTTCATCACAAAACACCCATAGTTACTGTGCAAGACAACCGTATGTTGGCTGTGCGCAATATTCATTATCATCGTCATCCGGATCAGCCAGACCATACTGATACACGAATTACACGTTATTATTTTGATATTAAAGGTAAATTAGAGAAAAGCATTGATCCTCGTCTGGAGGCATTACAGCAATCAGATAAGACGATCAATCCTAATTTTACTTATTGCTCCTCTCTCACTGGTGATGTTCTGCGTACTGACAGCGTAGATGCAGGTATTGTTATCGCATTGAGTGATATCTGCCGGATCTGGAACTGCGTATGACAAAAAACGGTGATATCGAAAAAGAAATGCTGCAAGTGATCACCGTCGGCGTTGCGGGGCGTGCGCAAGTGCGGGTATTACATTGGGAAAGCGGCAAACCCGATGAGATTAGTAACAATCAGGTGCGTTACAGCTACGATAATCTGGTGGGCAGTAGTGGATTGGAAGTCGATGGCGACGGGCAACTCATCAGTCTGGAAGAATATTATCCGTATGGTGGCACATCGGTCTGGGCTGCCAGAAGCCAGATAGAAGCAGATTACAAGACCATCCGGTATTCAGGCAAAGAGCGGGATGCGACAGGGTTATACTATTATGGCTACCGTTATTATCAGCCGTGGGTCGCCCGCTGGTTAAGTGCCGATCCTGCGGGAACAGGAGACGGCCTGAATCTGTTCAGGATGGTAAGAAATAATCCCATTGTATTATTTGATCCTAATGGTCGTGAGTCTGAGTATGTCAATCACAGTGAGTTACCTACTGGTACCAAATTATCTGAGATAGCCATGCTGGGAAGCCACGATGCGGGGACTTATGCCTATAGTAGAGAAAAAAATAGACTCAGTAGCGTGGGAGCTCTATTTCCTGGGATGTTTAAAACCCAAAATCGAACGTTGAGGCAACAAGCAGAAGCAGGGGCCAGATATTTCGATATTCGGGTAGCGCAAAATAAAGATGGCACATTTGGCTTCTTTCATGGCCCCAGCGTTGCAGGCGGTAATGCTGTTTCGGATGTGAAATCACTCTTGGAACATGCGGCAGGAGATAGCAATAATTTTTACTTACTCAAACTCGTATTTAAAGGGGAAAGCGGGAAATCTTCCGCAGCAGCGGCTTCAAATACATTTTTACGAAGTATCCTCGAAGGTCATCGCGAGCGTCTTATTACACATGATGATGTGCCGAGTTTAGGTGAGGCGACGGTTGATTTACTGCATAAAGGAAAAAACATAGGGATCATGGTTGATAGAAAGAAATATGATGGAACAGAGCGACATTGGGATTACAAAGAAAGCGTTAACACAGAGTGGGCTAACAGCACGAGCGCAGAGAAGACCGCCGCAGTCTTTAGTAAAATCTTAAGCAACGCCAAACAAGGGGTGCTTAATATATTACAAACGAACATGCCGGTTCTTTCTCCAAATAAATTGGAGTTGAGTTCAGGTGTAAAAAGTAATTTATTTAAAAATAAAGGGATTTTGATAGAGGAAGTTGAGAATTTACTCCTTGGTAACCAATCTGGCGAACATCCTGCTGCAATAGTCAGCACAGATTACGTAGGCGATCCTGAGGGAACAACTTCAAGCTTTATGGCGACGATTAATCAATATAACAGGCGTCGGATGGGAGAGGTCACCAGACTATAAAAATCTGGTGAAATAGATAGCTGACAATCAAAAGAATAAGCTCACCTTGCGTTGCAGGGTGAGTTTCATGAAAAAGTTCTGTGGAGAACTGATTGGGAGCGTAAGCTGATTGATAAATCAGCACTGACAGAACTATCAGGATAGAGATTAAGCAATATATATGCTAGGTTATGACTATCATAGTTATTTCTGTAAGGCATTTTTTGAATTTGTAGCGTTACTTATAACTAGTTGAGAATATTAGATGTATAAGTAAAATAAGGATATTAAATAATAAAAGAGAAACTATTTTTCTCTAAAATGAAGAGAATGCGATATGAAAATACTATCATTAGAGTCATGTTACAAAAATCTAAAAATTGAAAAGATACATTTTGACAGCTTAACTTTATTAGTTGGTGCATCGGGAGTTGGTAAGACGCAAATATTATCGGCGTTGAATAAATTAACCCGTATTGCAGATGGAGATGATATCAGTAGTTTTAGTTGGGCGGTTGAATTTGAAATTAATGGAAAAAAATATTGTTGGTCTGGAGAGTTTGAACAGTCATCTGATTATATAGATAATTTTTATTTGGTAGAAAAAGATAGAGAAAAATCATCTATTGTTAAAGAAAGGTTGATTATAGATAATAAGGAGGTGATTAAGAGAGATAAAGAGGGAATAATCTACAACGATACTTCAATAGTCAAGTTATCACAGAATGAAAGTGTTATTAATTTATTACGTGAGGAGAATGATATTGGAATAATTAGAGAGAGTTTCAGGAAAATAATTTCAATAGAGACGATGGATGACAGAAGAGAATCTGTTATACCTAATAAATATTTAATTAAGGATATGAAAGGTATTAGTGATGTTAGATCTACAATGATAAATAACATTTATTATAAGCTCTACTTATGCCAGGAAAAAAATCATAAACTATTTTGTTCTATAAAAAATAGATATGAAGAAATATTTCCATTGGTTGAGGATGTTTTAATTGAAAAAGAAGATATTATACCTTCACATAATCTTACTGTCATCAGAGTAAAAATTAAAGAAAAAGGCATTGAAGAATGGATTTCTCAACGCGAAATGTCATCGGGAATGCTAAAGACGTTAATACAAATTGCTTACATCTATTTAAGCCCAGAGGGTACCGTATTTCTTATTGATGAGTTTGAGAATGGGCTTGGTGTGAATTGTATCAATGATGTGACTGATATTCTTATGGAAACCGGAAATGGATTGCAATTTATACTGACAAGTCACCATCCTTATATTATCAATAATATTCCGCTGAAAAACTGGAAAATTATATCAAGAAATGCTGCAATGATATCTTCAAATCGCTCTGAAGATTTTAATTTACACGAGTCTAATCATGAGGCATTTACTAAATTGATTAATCTTGATATTTATTTGGAGGGAACCAGAAGATGAATATTTATATTTTAGTGGAAGGTAAGCAAACGGAGCGAAAGGTTTACCCCGCTTGGTTAGAGCATTTAGCTCCTTCAATAAAGAGAATTGAAAATTTATCTCAATTAGAGGATAGCAACTATTATTTGATCAGTGGGCAAGGCTATCCCCATATGCTAGATAATATGTTGAAAAATAGCTTGTTAGATATAAAGCAATATAAAAAATTTGATGTTTTCTGGATTGTATTGGATTCTGATTTTTGTGATTTAGAGGATAAGAAAGAAATTTATCCTTGATAGAATAAAGGAAACAAATATCGAGATAGGGGCTTGTTCTGTTGAAATTATTTTTCAAAATCCATGTATAGAAACATGGGCCCTTGGGAATAAAAGTATGATTTCCCATAATCAATTGCATGCGGAGTTCTCCGATTATTTCTATCATTTTAATGTAAAAGATAATGATCCTGAAGCGATGAAAAAACCGGATGATTTCTCATTTAGTGATTCAGCCTATCATGGAGACTATCTTAAAGCCATGCTATTTGTTCGTGGCATTCAATATACAAAGAAAAATCCTCGAGGAGTGATAGAAAAATATTATTTGGATGAATTGATTGAGAGAGCTCAGTATGGCAGTGGACATTTGAAAAGTTTTTTCCACTTTTACCAGCTTGCATCATCGTTATAATAAATTTTTATAAAAAAACAAAAAGCGGTGCTCAAACACACCGCATAAGCTTCCGATTACCAATTCAATTCTTCCACCAGCGTCGCCACCATCACCGCCTTAATGGTGTGCATCCGGTTTTCAGCCTGATCAAACACAATACTGTGTTTTGATTCAAAGACTTCATTCGTCACTTCCAGACCGCCATATAAATTAAATTCTTGCGCCAGTTGCTGACCGAGCGCCGTTTCTTCATCGTGAAAGGCCGGAAGGCAATGCAGAAATTTTACTTCCGGATTCCCCGTCATTTGCACAACGTCCATATTGACCTGATAAGGCTTCAATAATGCAATGCGTTCCTGCCAGACTGACTTTGGTTCACCCATTGATACCCAAACATCGGTATAAAGAAAATCAGTTTCTTTTACACCTTGTGTAATATCTTCTGTTAGAGTGATCTGACCACCAGTTTTTTCAGCGTGTTTTTGGCATGCTGCAACCAAGTTTGCATCAGGCCAGCATGCTTTTGGCGCGACTAAGCGGAGATCCATCCCCGTCAATGCCGCAGCTTCCAGCATGGTGTTACCCATGTTATTGCGGGCATCGCCCAAATAAGCAAATTTGATTTCAGATAGCGGTTTTTGGCTGTGTTCCTGCATGGTCATTAAATCCGCCAGAAGTTGGGTCGGGTGGAATTCATCCGTCAGGCCATTCCAAACCGGAACGCCTGCGTATTGCGCTAATGTTTCGACAATGTGTTGACCATAACCACGGTATTGGATGCCGTCATACAGGCGCCCAAGCACTCGTGCGGTGTCCTTGATGGATTCTTTGTGCCCGATCTGGCTGCCATTTGAGCCTAAATAGGTAACATTGGCACCTTGATCATAGGCTGCGACTTCAAATGCACTGCGTGTACGGGTGGAATCTTTTTCGAAAATAAGAACAATGTTTTTTCCCTTGAGTAAAGGCGATTCCAAACCTGATTTTTTATTCGTTTTTAATTCATGAGCCAATGTTAAAAGAGTATTAACTTCTGTAGGAGTAATATCAAGAAGTCTTAGGAACGAGCGTTGAAAAAATGGGTTCATTATGGATTGTCTCCATCAGCGCAATATTGAATTTATATTCACTATATCTCGATAAAAAATCCGATTGCAAGTTTCGTTTTTGGTGCTTGCGAGAGTGACAGTATTAAGGCTGATTATGGTTCAGTCGATTGCGGTTTGTACTTCTCCCTGAACAAAATTGGATAGATATATCCTTTGTAAAGAAAAGATGGGAGAATGCAAAACATGACAGCCAACTGACGGAGGGGATTGGCATGGCAGACCCACATGCTTTAGAAGAACAGCGTGAAGAGACTCGTTTGATCATCGAAGAATTATTGGAAGATGGCAGTGATCCTGAAGCGCTTTATATTATTGAACACCACTTTTCGGCAGAAAACTTCGATCAACTGGAGAAGGCCGCTCTGGAAGCATTTAAGCTAGGTTATGAAGTGACAGATGCAGAAGAGCTGGAAACAGAAGATCGTGTTGTTCTGATGTGTTGCGATGTGATCAGTGAAAGTCGTCTGGAAGCCGAACTGATCAACGTACAGGTCGAGCAACTGATGGATCTGGCTGAAAAGATGGGTGTGAATTACGATGGTTGGGGAACGTACTTTGAAGATCCCAACGCGCCGGATGATGAAGATGACGAAGGTGATCTCTTTCCCCCAGAGGAAGATGAACCCAGACTGCATTAAGATCTTTTGAAGATAGCGTGACCGCCGAATGCCCCACTTGTTTAGTGGGGCTGATTTATTGAGGGGGTAATCGTTATAGTGCCTTGAGCATCCTGACTTCACAGTCGCTGTGGCCTGTATTGCCAAGTGGCTCATCAAGATAGCTGAAGCCCAGTTTTTCATATAAGGCAATGGCAGCTTTCAAAGTCTCCGTTGTTTCCAGATAACAGCGTTTAAAACCTTGCTCTGTACCAAATTCGAGTGATTGCTTCACGATTTGCCTGGCAACCCCTTTTCCCCGTAGTACCGATGAAAGGTACATTTTTTGTAATTCGCAGGTATCACTGTCACCTCCGGCCAGCGGAGCAACCCCACCGCCGCCAACGACTTCGCCATCCATTTCAACAACCCAGTAAGCACTGCGCGGCTGATTGTAAACTTCGTACAATGTATCCAGAATCGGATCAGCAACGGCAAAACCTTTGTCTGCGGTTAAGCCATGCTCGGCAGATACTTCACGGATAACAGCGGCGATGCCGGTGTTGTCTTGTTGGGTGATAGGGCGAATAACGTAGTTGTGTCTGTTTTTTGCTGTCATTTTTTATCTTTCTATTTTTATTGATAGGGAGGTAAATAATACATTATGAAGTATATTGGTCTAGCCAATAATTCATTGGGTGAATGTATGTAAATGAATCTATGTAACATGCTGATAAGTTGCTTATCCCGCACTTCGTTTTAGTTCCGATTCGGTTTAACCTCAATTTGTTCTGAATAATGTAGTTGAAAATAGCGCTCCAGAAATTCAATCGTTACCCTGACACGAGCAGACATCGCCAGACGTGTGACATAGACCGCCCAGATATTTGCTGATTGATAATATTCAGGCAGGATATGGACTAACGCCCCTGATTTGATGCTCTCCCTGACATCCCAATAAGAGCGTAAAGTAATGCCATGACCATCAAGGCACCACTGATGAATAATTTCACCATGATTGGATGACATAGGCCCGGTGACTTTCACCGATTGAGAGCCGGTACTGTTTTGTAATTGCCAGATTCCGAAAGGGTGGTCTCTCTCCTTGATCACCAGACAGGAGTGAGAAGGGAGGTCATTCAGTGATTTTGGCATCGGATTACGTGCGAGATAAGCCGGTGATGCACAGAGAATTCGGTGGTTAGATGCGAGCTTGCGCGCGATAAGATTATTATCAATATCATCACCAACCCGAATATCCAAATCAATGCCTTCAGTGACTAAATCGATAATGCGATCTTCTACATCAAATCGCAGTTCTAATTGTGGATAGGCCTGAATAAGTGCGGATAACGCAGGCGCAACGAATTGCCGACCAAAACCGAAGCTACTGACGATCCTAATTGTCCCTTGCGGTTCTTGCCGAAGTTCAGAAAGTTCATCCAGCATCTGGTGAACATCATTGAGAATACGTTGTGCCCATTCGTATATGCGTTCGCCATCTTCCGTAATTGAGACGCGACGTGTTGTTCTATGTAATAGGGTGACATTTAATATGTTTTCTAATATTGCAATGCGTTTACTGATAAAGGCCGGAGATGCCCCAATTTCTTCGGCTGCGGCGACAAAACTGGCTCTCTTGGCGACTAAAAGGAAAACACGTAGATCCTGTAAAATAGGTAAATTGTTCATAAATCGTAAATTATGTTTCTACATTTTTCAGATTGAATGCAAATCAGTCAATTATAAGATAGCCGGAAAGTCAATTTAGTATCCTGATAAATGAGAGATATCTAATGAAAAAACTGTTTAAAATTGCTGCAATTCCGGGAGATGGAATTGGTCATGAGGTTCTTCCGGAAGGCATTCGGGTATTGCAGGCTGTAGCTGAAAAGTGGGATATCTGTTTATCGTTTGAGCATTTTGAATGGGCAAGCTGTGATTATTATCTTCAGCACGGCAAAATGATGCCCGACGATTGGTTTAAGCAGCTTATGGGGTTTGACGCTATCTATTTTGGTGCTGTTGGCTGGCCTGAAACGGTGCCTGATCATACCTCGCTTTGGGGTTCACTGCTTAAATTTCGACGTGAATTTCAGCAATATGTCAATTTGCGCCCTGTACGTCTCTTACCGGGAGTGCCTTGCCCGCTGGCGAACAAGAAACCGGAAGATATCGATTTTTATGTGGTCAGAGAGAATACGGAAGGGGAATATTCTACGATTGGTGGCCGCCTTCATGAAGGCACAGAACATGAAGTGGTAATCCAGGAGTCGGTTTTTACCCGCCGTGGGGTTGACCGTATCTTGAAATATGCATTTGAATTAGCGCAAAGCCGCCCCCGTAAGTTATTAACATCGGCCACTAAATCAAACGGATTAGCGATTAGCATGCCTTATTGGGACGAGCGGGTCGAAGAGATGGCAAAACAGTATCCCGGCGTAAAATGGGATAAGCAGCATATTGATATTCTTTGTGCCCGGTTTGTGTTAAATCCAGAGCGTTTTGATGTCGTTGTTGCTTCCAATTTGTTTGGCGATATTCTTTCTGATTTAGGGCCTGCCTGTACTGGCACAATCGGGCTTTCACCTTCTGCGAATCTGAATCCGGAAAGGAATTTCCCTTCTTTGTTTGAGCCTGTTCATGGATCGGCACCCGATATTTATGGCAAAAATATTGCCAATCCAATCGCAATGATTTGGGCTGGCGCCATGATGTTACAGTTTTTGGGTAAAGCTGCCTTAGATGAAGGCGATACGCGTTATCAGGATGCCCATGACGATATTTTATCTGCCATTGAAGCGGTGATAAGGGAAGGGATCGTCACACCAGATATGAAAGGTAAAGCATCGACGCAACAGGTTGGGGAGGCTATTATTAATCATTTAACTAATTAAAAATATACCCTTCGTCTTTCAAGTTGCCTCTTTGTTGGCTGCACTCACTCATCCCAGTCACATAGTTATCTATGCTCCTGGGGATTAATGAGAGGCTCCTGCCTCTCACCGGAGGACAGCCTTTGGCTGGGCAAATTCGTTCCCGACGAATTTGTCGTTCCCTTGCCGCCGCGACGCAACTTGAAATCTATTGGATATAGTTAAATGATTCTTTCTTATAAAAGCCACACTCTTTTTTTAGGGTGTGGTTTTTTTATGATTATTAACTTGTTTTTTATTGTCAGCCATGACTCTTATTCTTCTGCTTTTTAACGCATGTCACAAGATATTATTTACGATGTGTGTTTTATCTATTTACTGTCCGGCTCATTGCTTAAATTGTGTATCAACAATATATTTTAGTTTTTAGCCAAAAGAGGCAATAAGTGTCGTTCCCACTTATTGCACGTTTTCCTTTTGTCGTGTCTATACCCGATAATCATAACAACGATAATAGGCATTTTGTCGCAATACCGAATGAATTTTTCCATTCAATGGAACTCTATCCCTATGAATGATGGAGGATATGCACAAAGTGACGAAACGGAGGTTTCATGTTCAGCAACACAAAAAAAGATATTTCCTTAATTGCAATAAGCCTTGCTTGTATTATTGTAATAGCGGTATCACTTAGTTTGTTTCCTGAAAAAACCAGTATTATTGCTAATGCCATTTTTAATGGGCTGACTCGCTTACTTGGATCAATTATTCAAATATTAGTTCTTGCCGCTTTAGTGTTTGTTCTGTATTTGGCGATAAGTAAATATGGCAATGTTCGGTTAGGTGAAGGAAAACCTGAATATAACACGGTGTCCTGGTTGTTTATGTTTATTTGTGCGGGGCTTGGCTCATCGACCTTATATTGGGGGGTAATGGAATGGGCATATTATTACCAAACGCCCGGTTTGAATATTACGCC
The DNA here is from genome assembly GCF_037996725.1 of Xenorhabdus entomophaga. Classification (NCBI taxonomy): domain Bacteria; kingdom Pseudomonadati; phylum Pseudomonadota; class Gammaproteobacteria; order Enterobacterales; family Morganellaceae; genus Xenorhabdus; species Xenorhabdus entomophaga. Next base: position 41,079 of record NZ_JBBMXH010000021.1, on the reverse strand, counting down.
TCAAACCCCTAAGGCATTGGAGTACAGTATCAGTTACTCTTTTTTCCATTGGGGAATCAGTGCCTGGGCAACTTACGCACTGGCTTCACTGATAATGGCTTATCATTTCCATGTCAGAAAAAATAAAGGATTGAGCTTATCAGGGATTATTTCCGCTATTATAAACATTAACCCTCATGGTTTTTGGGGCCGCCTTATTGACATGATATTTTTAATTGCTACTGTCGGGGCGTTAACGATTTCTTTAGTTGTGACTGCGGCTACATTAAGTGGCGGTCTTTCTTCACTAACAGGTATACCTAATAATTTTATTGTTCAAACTATCATTACATTATTAGCTGCATTGATTTTTTGTTTAAGTTCTTATATTGGCATTGATAATGGTATGCGGCGTTTAAGCCAAATGGTGGGATGGGGAGCATTTGGTTTTGCTTTACTTGTCCTGATTGTGGGGCCAACGGAATTTGTTATTAATAATATTATTAATACAATTGGTTTAACAACGCAGAATTTTTTGCAAATGAGTTTATTTACCGATCCGCTGGGAGATGGTCAATTTACACGTAGTTGGACTGTATTCTATTGGTTATGGTGGATCTCTTATACTCCCGGTGTTGCCATGTTTGTGACCCGAGTTTCTCATGGGCGCAAAATTAAGGAAGTGATTTGGGCGTTGTTATTAGGCAGTACGTTTGGTTGCTGGTTCTTCTTTGGTGTTTTGGAAAGCTACGCAATACATCAATTTATTACCGGCGTTATTAATGTACCTGAAGTATTGAATACGTTGGGGGGTGAAACAGCCGTTCACCAACTATTGAATGCCTTGCCATTAGGCCAATTTTTCCTTGCTGCTTATCTCTTTATCATGATTATTTTCTTGGCCTCGCATATGGACGCGGTCGCTTACACTATGGCGGCAACCAGCACGCGCAATTTAAGTGAAGGCCAGGACCCCAGCCGGAATTTACGCCTTTTCTGGTGCGTAGTGATTACGCTAATCCCACTTTCAATCCTATTTACGCAAGCTTCCTTAGAGACAATGAAAACCACCGTAGTGCTCACTGCACTGCCTTTTTTAGTGATTCTTCTGATTAAAACATATGGTTTTATTCGCTGGATAAAACAAGATTATGCACACATTCCTGCACATCTTATTGATAGCCCGAACCAGCAAGAACCTGTTGTTGCGCCAACATCCATGACACCTATAGAGAAAAAAGCATCCCCGCCAGTCATGGCTTCATCAACGAAAATTAAGGAATTGATATGAGCATTCAACACCAGAATTTCACACTACCCAAAAACTTTTGTGCAATCCCAACAGAAGCGTACACCATGCCAGCGCGTTTCTATACTTCTCAGGACGTGTTTGATTATGAGAAAGAGGCGATTTTTGCCAAGAGTTGGATCTGTGTTGCACACAGCAGTGAACTTGCCAATCCTAATGATTATGTTACGCGTGAAATTATTGGCGAGAGCATTGTGATTGTTCGTGGGCGCGACAACGTATTGCGTGCATTCTTTAACGTTTGTCCTCATCGTGGGCACCAGTTATTAACAGGAGAAGGTAAGGCAAAAAATGTCATCACTTGCCCTTATCATGCCTGGACATTCAAGCTCGACGGAACTTTGGCCCATGCCCGTAACTGCGAGAATGTGGCTAATTTCGATAAAGATTTAGCGCAATTATCCCCTGTAAAACTGGAAGAATATGCCGGTTTTGTCTTTATTAATATGGACATGAATGCCGGCACAGTTGAGGAACAATTACCGGGGTTAAGCGCTAAAGTATTAGAGGCTTGCCCCGAAGTCTATGAGTTAAAGCTGGCAGATCGTTTCACGACGGTAACACCGGCGAACTGGAAAAGCATTGTTGATAACTATCTGGAATGTTATCACTGTGGCCCTGCTCATCCGGGTTTTTCAACCTCAGTTCAGGTAGATCGCTATTGGCATACGATGCATGAGAAATGGTCATTGCAATTTGGCTATGCGATCCCCTCTGATCAATCTTTCAAATTTGAAGGTGAATCTTCATTTCATGGCTTTTGGTTATGGCCTTGTACCATGTACAACGTGACGCCAATTAAAGGCATGATGACGGTGATCTATGAATTCCCTATAGATGCCGAAACAACACTGCAACATTACGATATTTATTTTACTAATGAAGAGTTGACTCAAGAACAGAAATCTTTGATTGAATGGTATCGCGACGTTTTTCGTCCTGAAGATTTGCGATTGGTTGAGAGCGTGCAGAAGGGGCTGAAATCCCGTGGTTATCCTGGTCAGGGACGCATCATGGCGGATAGCACCGGAAGTGGAATTAGTGAGCACGGTATTGCTTATTTCCACAACCTTATTGCCCAGACTTACCATGAATAAAGTGGCGTTGGGTAAGGGCAGTCATGGCATGGGTTTAATCAGTGAGGTCATTAAGTGAATATCTTAGATAATCCTTTTTTTCGCCAGCAGGCTTATATCAGCGGGCAATGGTGCGATGCGGACAATAAAGAGACATTGGATGTCACCGATCCTGCTACAGGAAAAACCATAGGGAAAATACCTAATATGGCAGCGAGTGAAGCGAAAAAAGCCATTCAGGCTGCGCATGATGCCTTACCGGAATGGCGGGCATTAACAGGTCACCAGCGTGCCCGGTTATTACAAAATTGGTTTCGTTTAGTCAGTGAGAATAAAAAACAGCTTGCAGAAATCATGACATTAGAGCAAGGAAAACCGCTGGCAGAAGCTGAAGGTGAAATCGTCTACGCCGCCTCTTTTATCGAGTGGTTTGCAGAACAAGGAAAGCGTACAAACGGGGAAATTATTCCTTCGCCAACGGTGGATAAGCGCCTGATGGTGATTAAACAAGGGATTGGCGTTTGTGCGGCTATTACGCCCTGGAATTTCCCTGCGGCAATGGTGACCCGCAAAGCTGCACCTGCCCTTGCGGCAGGTTGTACCATGGTCATAAAGCCCGCGAATGAGACTCCATTTACGGCATTGGCATTGGTGGAGTTAGCGATTCAGGCGGGTATTCCTGCGGGGGTGATAAATATAATCACGGGGCATTCACGTGTTATTGGTGAAACATTCACCACAGATGATCGTGTGCGCAAACTGAGCTTTACGGGTTCAACGGAAGTAGGACGTTTATTAATGCGTCAATGCTCAGACAGTATCAAAAAAGTATCTTTGGAGTTAGGCGGAAATGCGCCCTTTATTGTCTTTGATGATGCGGATGTCGAAAAAGCGGTAGAAGGTGCGATTGCAGCGAAATTTCGTAATGCAGGGCAAACTTGTGTTTGTGTGAATCGTTTTTATATTCACCAGGCTATTTATCCGACATTCAGTCAACGTTTTGTTGAAGAAGTACAAAAACTTAAAGTCGGTAATGGTTTTGAGCAAGGAACACAAATAGGGCCACTGATTAACGCGAAATCAGCGGATAAAGTCCAATCTCTTTTAGATGATGCGTTAAATAAAGGTGCGGATTTATTATTCGGTGGTCAACGTCATGCTTTAGGTGACAATTTCTTTATGCCAACGGTACTCGGTAGTGTTGCCGGAAATAGCCATCTATTAGAAGAGGAAATATTTGGGCCTGTTGCACCTCTGGTTATTTTTGATGATGAAGATAGCGTTATCGATTCTGCTAATAATACTATTTATGGGCTTGCTGCCTATTTTTATACTGAAAATCCACAACGCATTTTTCGGGTTTCAGAGAAATTAGAATATGGCATGGTCGGTATTAATACCGGCCTTATTTCTAATGAAGTTGCTCCCTTTGGCGGCGTAAAACAATCTGGTTTAGGGCGTGAGGGTTCGAGCCACGGTATTGAAGATTATTTGGAACTGAAATATCTCTGTCAGGGTTTTTAATGAATAATTGAGAATCATTTATGGCTACTTATCAGAAACTCGGTGTTATTGTCAGTGATATTGAAACTATTACGCCCACGATTAAACGATTTACGTTAATACCGGATGAAAACACACAGCTACCTTCTTTTACCAGCGGAAGCCATATCTTTGTGCAGATGCGGGATGGTGATAACCATTATAATAATGCTTATTCTTTATTAAACTCCCCTTTTGATGAACAACGTTATCAAATTGCGGTTAAGCGAGAAGAGTATTCTCGTGGTGGCTCAGCATTTATGCATGAAAAAGTTGCCATTGGAAATAAACTCATTGTTTCTGAGCCGAATAATTTATTTGCATTAGTGCCCGGGGCTAAAAAACACATATTGATAGCGGGTGGAATTGGGATAACGCCTTTTATGTCCCACTTACATGAGCTGGAACAACAAGATGCTGATTATGAACTGCATTATTGCTACCGGAACGCCAGCGAACCTGCTTTTACACCAGAGTTAATGGCATCAGGATTTAAGGATAAAATAGTTTGTCATATTTCATCCAAGGGGACTCGTCTTGAACTCGATACACTTATTTCTCAATTAGCAGAAGGAAGCCATATTTATACATGCGGTTCACCCTCATTACATGAAGGTGTAAAACAAGCGGCACAAAAGGCTGGCTTCCCTGATCAGCAACTGCATTTTGAGCAATTTGCGATCGAAGATAAAACCGGTGATACGTTTACAGTGGTTCTAGCTAAATCCGGCGTTGAATTGGAAGTGGATAGCGAATCAACCATCTTACAAGTCATTGAAAGAAATAAGGCCGCATCGGTTGAAAGTTTATGTCGTGAAGGGGTATGCGGTACTTGTGAAATAATGATTTTAGAAGGTGAAGCCGATCACCGTGACCAATATCTTAGCGATGAGGAAAAAAAGAGTCAGACATCAATGCTGATTTGTTGTTCCAGAGCGAAAGGAAAACGGTTAGTGCTGGATTTGTAGTAAATATGGGGCTATGGTCCCATATGAAAATTCTTTTGTTGTGTTTTTTATCCGATGTGCCTTATATCTGTGCGGCGACGGTCATGTTGTACGGCGGTAGCAATTTAGCCAGCGCGGCGGATTTACGTTCCGGTGAAATACGTGTCATGGTTTTTCTCTGTCAGGATTATTGTTACCCCATAAACCACACTGACAGAGAAGGCTTATCAGCTGGTTGAGCAACTTAAAGCGCAGTGCCATACCCCGACAGGGAAACTTGAGCCAGTTCACAATACTTCAGTAAATCTAAAGAAAAAATAGCAGAGCCCGATAAGATATGAGACAAAGTATTAATAATTATCATGTTATATAATTTTATGAGGTGTTAAATGAGTAGAAGATTTTCAGATGAATTTATGGATGAGCAATTAGTATTTGATAATGGAAAATTAAAAGCTCTTACTCACATGAAAGAATATAGGAAAAAACAATATGCTGAGCTTGAAAGGAAATTAAATGATAAAGGTAATGAAGAACATATTGCACTTCTAACTATAGAAGAGGCCCTTGGTTTCTTAAAATCGGCTTTATGTAAAGATGGTACTCATAAGGAATGGAAAGATAAAGTATTTGCATGCACCGACCCAGCATCTTCGTTCGCCGGAAATATTATAGAATCTATTGGTGTAATGAAAATAATTAATGAATTTAGAAGTCTTAATGTTGAAGCTAAAGAATACAAATTAAAAGGAGTTGATTATATAAAAATAACAGGTAGGAGAAGTGTTCAAAAAATTATTACTGGCTCAAGATATCGCCTTAACGATCAACGGATATTGAAAATAGGTATTGGTTCAAAGAGTATTGCAAATGGCATAGTTTCAGGGGCTAAGTTCTGTATATACTTTTCTCTTGCTTATAGGGCTGTTGAGTTTATGACAAAAGATGAGTATTCTCTGGCAGAATTTCTGGGGAATATAACTGTTGATGCCGCAAAATTATTAATTACCACATTATTAACTGCCGCTATTGGTAAAGTTGCGTCTGGTTATTTTTTAGCAGCCGGTGTGAGTATAATTGGTGTTTCCGCGGGGTTGTTTTTTATTGGTGTTGGAATAGGAATTGCTTTATATTACATTGATAATGAACTAGGTATATCAGAAAAAGTAATTGAAGCCATTAGAGAAGCGGATGAGAAAATACCAGGAGATTATTATGAAATTAATCGTCAAAGAATGGCGCTAAGTTCTCCAGCCATTTGGCCTTGGAACTAAATAGGATGCCAACAGTTTTTAATGGTGATAATGAAGGGGGTTTAATATGTCAAATAAATATAGAAAGCAATATCAGAAAAAAGTTATTCTCCCTTTTTGGAGTAGAGCGTTTTATATAATCATTTTGCTGTTAGTTATGGCTATTATATCCATGGTGGTTTTTTTCTCATGGCGTGATTTCATTTCACTAATTAATTTAAATGAAAAAGTGTATTTTTCTTGGCGGGTGTTTTTTATTTCATTTGGATTTCCAATAGGTTTTCACTTATTATTTTCTATTATATCAGCTTGTATTTCAGATACGCCTAGACCATATAAAGGTCGTGTTGTTAATTTTTTAGCTTGGGTGTTCTTAGGTGCTTTAATTCTTAGTTTACCCGTATCTTTATATGTTGATAATAAATTAAAAAGTTTTGGGTATGTGACATGTGATAAAAAGTCTTTAATTGCACCAAATGAATATGTTAGAAACATAACTTTATGTCACTAAGATGTCACTAAGCATATAATTTAATATATGCTTAGTTTTTACTTAGTACACTCTGTTTTCCCATATACTATAGGCAGATGTACCTGCTGTTATATGGTTCCATGAGATTGATTTATAATTGAGTATAACTCTTTCATATGGCATGGCATCAAAATCATCTATAGAATTCGGATAGGTACAAGAAACTTCAGAAATTGTGGCCTCTGTAATTTTGACTTCATAGAAAAGCTCTAACTGCCCTAATTGACCAGTTCTGTAAAAAATAAATTTACCATCTAACGATTCGTTAGAATCTATTGCCATAGACAATAATGGTGATGATTTATCTATGGGTTTGAGAAATTGTATGGGCTGATGGCTGACATTTTGTTGACGGGATATCGAATGATCTAAACTGAGTATCTGTATTTTATCTTCGTGTCCGTTTTGATACCTATTTCCTATTGATTCTGGGGTTGAGCATCCAGCAGATATGAGGCCTTGCTTTTTACCATTTAAAGTTAAATAAATCATATACGACATAAAATTACCATCCTAGTTTTTTTAGATCTGGGAACAGTAAATTAACATACAAGCTAAAATTACAATAGTAATTCAAAGCAAAAAATAGGTGTTAAAAATGCTTTTTATTAGACGCTGTCGTCATGAGATTTTCAGCCAAAAAACAAGGCAACGAATTTGCACTACAGCAAGAAAAGACGCGTTATTTTTTGCATAGCGAGTGGCTATGCCACGCCAGCGCTTAAGATGAAGAAAAGTATTTTCAACTAGATAGCACAGTCGGTAAAGTTGACGGTCATATTTTCTGGCGACTTTCCGATTTTTCCGGCTAGATATCTGGACTTGCATGCCTTGTTGTTCCGCTTTTTCTACTACCGTCTTGCTATCATAGCCCCTATCCGCTAATAGGTGCTTTGCATCGAGCTTTTTAATCAAGGTCTCAGCTTGTGAATAATCCGCTGTGGTACCGCTTGTAATAACAATTCTGACTGGCATACCATGCGCATCCACGGCCAAATGTATCTTTGTATTGTGCCCCCTTTGGGTCAGAGTAGAAATCTATGGGTATGCTATTTGCTATCAAGTTGATCGTCACACCGTTATTAATGTTACTCGTTACTCTTTCAGCCAGACGGTGGGGTAGCTTTGTGGGCGGTATATTATCAGGTATGCCGCTGACATCGGGCTCTATCTCAATTTACATGGCGGTTGAACAGGGAGCCTATTTTGCACAACGTTCAGCATTGAGTTCTTTAACAGGAGTCGGTGCCGTTTTATTCACTTATTTGTGCTATATCGCATTGACCCGACGGTACTCGCTTTCTGTTGCTTGCGCGGGTTCAGTATTTCTTTTTTGCGGTGTATCGTGGCTATTGCTTAACATTAATAGCACTCTATTAAGTATCGGTACGATCGTATTGGCGATTTTCTGTATACTCGTGTTCACCCGAAAATATGCAACATCATCACTTAACCGTCAGCCTCCCTCTTTTGATCTGGCTACACGTATCATTATCGCTACCACAATGGTGCTTGCTCTCACGGCATCTGCCAATACCATCGGATCTGACCTTAGCGGGATACTGGCACCAATACCAGTAATCGCCTGGCCTCTGACGGTGTTTACTCATATCCAGAATGGGCGCGCCGATGCTCTGAACGTTATTCGTGGAAATGCGATAAGCGGAGTTGGCGTATTGGCATTTTACCTTACCGTCGAACGGTATATTACGCAGGCAGGGTTTATGCTCACGTTTTCATTGGCGATATGTGTATCGCTGCTTGCCAGTCTCTTTTTACTGTTTTTAGTAAGAAAGCTGCCTTGGTTTTCTTAGTGCTACTGCCACAGATATCTCCAAATCAATGTGTTATTTATCCGTAGCCTGTTCCTTTTAAGATCCGTTTTTTTATTGATCCAAGACTCAGATCTCGGAACAGGCACTTAGTTCAATTTCTTATCCACGGGTTGTTGATAATTTATTTTTTCATTTCAATAATGTACTGGTTACTGCCCGTTAGGGAAAAATTCAAGTTGTATATATTTGTGATAGAGAATCCAGCTTGTTTTGCGATAGATTCAAATTCTGACTGGTATCGTTCTTTACCTAACAAAAGGGCATCCATATATAAATCAAATGATTCTGCATTTGCATCATTTTGCTCTTTAATCATATCTATAACATATAGAACGGAATCTTCACTCATTGCTTTATGGAAATTTTTGAGAATATCAATGGCTTTATTATCTGGCCAATTATGCAAAACACTTTTTATACAATAAGCATCATATCCTGATGGAATAGCGGAAAAGAAATCGCCATTGATGAACGTGATCCCTTCTGATTCTTGTCTGGTAAAATCATACTGATCCATGACGTGACATTGGATATGCGGATAGTGCATTTTTATATTTTGTGCTAAAGAACCCTGCCCTCCCCCTATATCAATCATTGAAGAAATGCCATTTAGAGGGATATGCTCAATAATATGCTCATTCATTACATCGGTCGCTTTTGACATTAAATTATCAAAAGTCGTTTTGAGGGTTTTATTATGCTCATGACTGAGATAATCAAAAAATTTCTCATGATAGTTAAGTTCAAAAGCAGATTTGCTATTCATTTTATTGAAGGATGCAGCGTATTGTGACCAAGCGCCCCAACAGGTTGGACTTAATTCCAATTTGATATGTAATGTTTCAAGGCTGTCTGGATCGCTTAGTGATGAACATTGCTCAGTAAGGTAAAATTTATCATCTTTTTTTGTTAACACATTAAGCGACTGCATATAATTCAATAACCGATGGAACCTATCTTGAGAAACATGGCATAGTTGAGCAAGTTGCTCCACAGTTTTGCCATCTTGGGTGCTTAAATATAGTGGTGCTTTGCTTTCCACAAAAGCAAACAGTGCATTAGATTTACGATAAGCAGTGGCCATTTCAAATAGCATTATTTATTTTCCTTATCTTTTTTGCAGGGTAAATTATTTACTGATTAGGTATTATTTTTTGATTATCCTTTTCTCAACACATTAATGGGTTATCTATGAATTACCTTTGTTAGTGTTTTTAGTTTTAGTGAGAATAAGCTGGATAATAAATTTTTATAGCGCCGGGTTAAATGTTTTTAGTGTGTTTAAATATGTTAATTGTCATTAATAAAGAATGGTGATGTGAAAAATTATAATGTAAACTGACTAATACATACTTAACTATTATACTTGTCGTCTTTCAAGTAATTGATAAATAATATCACAATGTTATTGTCGTGCACTGAACGCACGACATAATCCAGACGTTCAGAAGGCTGAGTTTTTAATTTATGACATTATACGCGAACTCAGATAAATACATAAAACCGTAAAGCAGTACCGGAGAAAAAATTTCAACTAAAATAAAAATAATAGAAACCAATAACGATGATAATAAGGTTTTTTTAAACTTTCTATCTAAAATGAAAAAGTAATTAACTACTGCAAATATTACAAAAAAGGCAGAAAATTTAATGACCATTAATAAAGCGAATATCATCCCAGCATCCCTTATTGAAAAAATTTCATTAATAATATAGGTAACTTAAATAAAAATCATATCTTTTTTATTAAGGAAAAGATCTTGGTTCCCATGGGGTTTGTCATAGAGAGAATGAACATCCAGAGAAGTAGAGGATTGAAATGCGAATAAGGCGGCCTTATAAAAATACCGCCATCTTATTAAGCAAAGAAAAATTACTTAGAAATATCCACGCCAAAATATTTGTCGGAGATACGGGCATATGTGCCGTCGTCTTTTATCTCTTGCAGGGCTTTATTAACCGCCTCTGCCAATTCAGCATCCCCTTTACGCAGTAAAACGGCGGATTTACTTGCATCGGCTTGTTGGGCGACGATTTTAACCGGCGCATTAGGGCGCTGTTTTTTAAAATCGAGGAATGACAAACGATCATTCAATGTGGCATCAGCACGTCCGGTGACGACTAAATCAATGGCTTGGTTAAAACCATCTGTACTGACCAGATTAGCCCCGTAAGACGTTGCCAGTTGCCCGTAATTACTGGTCAGTGATTGGGCGGAACGTTTTCCTTTAATATCCGCAAAGGTTTTAATATCACCATTATTATTACGGGTGATCAGCACGACCTGAGAGGTTGTGTAAGGAATGGAAAAACTGTATTTCGCTGCACGTTCTGGTGTAACACCGACTTGGTTGATAACGGCATCAAAACGTTTGGCATCCAATCCTGCGATCAAACCATCCCATTTGACTTCCATAAATTCAGGTTTAACGTTCAAACGCTGGGCAATTTCCCGTGCGATGTCCACGTCAAAGCCAGTTAATTTGTTGCTGGCATCGTGATAGGTAAAAGGAGGGTAAGTGCCTTCCGTACCAATCTTAAAGACGCCAGAGGCTTTTATGGCATCAAAATCTTTGCCTGCATAACCGGGGGCAGAAATAGCAAGGGCAGTCGCGCCCGCCAGTAACAGACTCAAAATTTTTTTCATTGCGTTTCTCCGAATAAATAATGTTGCTGATGTCAAACGTGACTGCTCGCTATATTTCCCAATCCGGTAAGGTTTCTGTCAGGGTTGAAATAAATTCGACAGTGCGCACCTTACTGGGGCGGGTGAAAATGGTTTTTGCCGGGCCTGCTTCAATAATCTCGCCGGATTCCAGAAAAACCACATCATGAGCAAGATTGGCGGCCAGACGCAAATCGTGCGTTGCCATTAACATGGTGGTGCCTTCTCCCGCCAATTGTTTCAGAACTGAGACCACTTCTTTGGATAATTCAGGGTCAAGCGCTGAAGTTGGCTCATCACACAGTAGTACTTTGGGGGAAGGCGCCATTGCTCTGGCGATTGCCACGCGCTGTTGCTGGCCTCCCGATAGTGTGCTCGGCCAGACATCGGCCTTGTGGGACAGGCCGACTTTTTTCAGCAGCTCTATAGCCCGTTCTCTGGCGCGTTCGCGGGGCCATTTTTGTACCCAAATCAGCCCTTCCATAATATTTTCAATCACCGTCAGATGCGGGAAAAGCTGGAAGTTCTGGAATACCATGCCAGTTTGCAGGCTAAAACGCTGGATTTCACGATGTGGCAGTTTTTCCTTACCGTTAAAGGTAATCTGCTCTTTGCCAATTTCCAGTTTACCGGCCTGTGGGATCTCCAACAGATTAATACAACGCAGCAAGGTACTTTTCCCACTACCGGAAGGGCCGATAAGCGCCGTCAGGCTGCCTTCTTTAATGGTCAGGCTAATATTTTTCAGCACCTTTTGTCCGTCGAAACTTTTCTCAATGTTGGTGAGCTGAATCATCTTTGGCTTCCTTATTATTGCTGCTGCTTTGTTGGGCGAATTTCTTTTCCAACTGGACTTGCAGTGCTGACAGCACTGAGCTTAAGAGTAGATAGAGAATGGCGGCTTCGGTGTACAGAATCAGCGGCTGATAGGTAACGGCAGCAATGCGCTGTGCCGCCAGAAACATTTCTGGCACGGTAATAACCGAAGCCAGAGAAGTATCTTTTACCAGTGAAATAAAGGTATTGGACAGAGGGGGAATTGAAACCCGTGCTGCCTGTGGCAAAACAATCCGATGCAGTGATTGCCACCAACTCATGCCGATAGAGTGAGAGGCTTCCCATTGCCCTTTAGGAACCGAAACCAATGCTGCGCGGATCACTTCTGAAGTATAGGCACCCACATTCAGGGTAAAGCCGATAACCGCAGAGGTGAAGGCTTCCAGAGTAATTCCCACGCTGGGCAGAGCGTAGAAGATCAAAAATAGCTGTACCAATAAAGGGGTGCCACGGATTAACCAGACATAAAACCGAGCTACAGCAACCAGTGGCTTAGGGCCATAAAGCCTGATTAAAGCAACGATAAACCCCAATGAGATCCCAAGTGCGAAAGTAATCAGCGTGAGGGGAATGGTGAATGTCAGGCCGGCATATAGCATCGGCCACAGGGAATCCAGCGCTAAACTGAGCCAATCTGGGGTCATAGAATCTTCCTAATAGATTGATATTAAAAATATGTTTATTTTTTATAAGGTTGTTTTAATGATGATATGGCAAGAAAAGGATATCGTTATATACAATAAAGTTATAGCTTAGAACTTTAGGGTGGGTTGGCGATATATGTAAATGTGGTAAAAGTTGAATTAATAATTAATGGTGATGTTATTGTGTTTTTAAGTTCCTATTTTAAATAAATAACTTTATTAATTGGTTTTAAGAATGTTTTTTAATAAATATTTTTATCTAAATTATGAGGAAAATAAATGTAAGATATAGTGGTGAGTCTAATTGTTAACTTTAGGTGTGTTATCGGAGTAATCTTAGATGTATTATTAATGGCTGGTAAAATCAGGGGGTTAGTGATGGCAGGTAATGTATAATGATAGGATTAGTCTGATATATTTATCATCTATGAATGAATATATTGCATTCTATTTAAATCTAGTATTTACTTCATCATCTTATTTAAATGTAATTGATGATATTTTAAAAAATATTATTCATATCACCTGAATTAATCTTTATTTTTTATTCCCTGAGTAATTTATTGTTTTGATAAATAAATTTATCTGTTTTTATTATGGTGAAGCAATGAGAAATGTTTTATTTAACCTTGCGATTTTATTAGCTTTAATTAGTGCCTTATCCGTGCAGTCTTCTTATGCTTCTTATAAAGATAATAGCTCATCTATTCTTGGTTCTGATAACCAAAATAGTATTGCTATGGAAGACTCATCTATTGAAGAGGGGGCTTATCAATCTATTGCTATAGGAAAGTCGTTTATTAAGAATAAATCTTGGAACTCTTTCGCAGCGGGCTTTAGTAAGGGCAAATGCCGGGATTGCCAGTGTTGCGGCAATGACCAATATTCCTTTCAGCAATACGAATCGCTTTAGTGTTGGCATGGGCTTAGGGCAATATCATGATGGTAGTGCGGTTGCGGTTGGTGCTCAGGCCAAACTCACAGAGAATGTGAATATTAAAGCTTCTACAAGCTGGAATAATGCAGAAGGTACGGTCTTGGGCGCTGGTATTGCAGTTGGTTGGTAAATTTGATTAACAGGCGCTGAGTGCGCCTGCTTTTTATTTTTTCACGAATTGAAAGTTTAACTAATAAATTATTATTACTGCGAATCTGCATATTCGGTTTGTCTGCTTATATTACTTGACACAAACGATAAATCCCGTTATTCAAATTCCACAGAGAACCCTGTCTGGCAGGATTTAACACCATCCAGTCATCCGTATCTTCAGTAAATCCTAATCTAAGGTAAGCTGGAACCGCACTTGGGACTGGTTCAAGTTGAACAACTCCTTTGCGGTTTAATTCTTGTGATTTGTTCACAGCATATTCGATCAATGACCTCCCACAATTACGGGTACCCATATGAGTAACTATAGCCCTAATTATAGGGATACCCGCTCGATTTGAGTTTGAATCCGAGAGTACTAATATACCCACAGGAACATTACGAAAAAAAGAAGCAAAAAAGTAAAATTCCTTTTTTTTCTCTTTATTAATATTTTCTGATACAGCACGATGTGAAAGATTAGATATTAGTTGAAGTGTATTGTATGTATCATTACATTTACTATTCCAGTTTTTTTGAGAATTGTCTAAACTTTTTTCGAATATATCAGGAAGAACTTCATAAATATTGTCTTGTAAGTGAGCTTTTTTCAAATTTTTATCTAATTTTTTATTTTTATTAGTATAAATGCAATCATTAAATATTATACTTCTTTTCATAGTATTAGATAACATTAATGCTTCTTTAGCAGTTATATCTTTTATAAGAATTCTATTGAATAATAAATTAATATCTAATTTGCATTTTCGAAAGTAATGCTATTACGTAATGTATCAAATAAATTACCTTCTGATCTAGATCGAGTTAAAGACCTGGATACTATCGGATAATTTATATTAGAATTATTTCTATATATCATGTTTAGTAACCCACAAAAAATTAATAGCTTATATTGTGATTTTTATTAGAAAGGATTGTTCGAGTAGAGTTTAAATAAGCTGCACTTTTAGCGCTAGCGATCAGATATGTTGTTTCTTCGTAAATCAGAAATTCTGAATAACTCATTGTATCCATCATTATGGACTTAATATTATATGAGGTACTTATTACTTGTGCAAGTAATAAGTGCTAAAATATGATGGAAATATCATGATGTTGTTATTTAATAGGTAATGATGATATCCGTTTTTTACTTTTTAACGAATTAAAGTCGCTATTGAATACCCGAAATTTATTACTCCATATGAAAGGTTAAAACTACCGATTTTAGGCGGTAGTTGTTGAGTTTTTATGAATGTTATTGTCTGCTAAATATAGATTAGTGCAATTTGTTACGAAGTGGATTTATTAATAAATGTATAAAATACATACTTCAGTCACACAGCCACATAGTGATTAGCTATGTGGCTGTGTGTTTACTCCTTTGTCGCTTTGCTGTAACTCGGAATTGAACGGATATATCCTAATTATTCACTCTTTCCTTCTGCGAAATATTTATCCCATATGTGTTGATAAGTCCCATCTGCTTTTATCTCAGTAATGGCTTTATCGACTGCGGCCTTTAATTCAGTGTCATTTTTACGAAGCAGTACGGCGGATTGTGCTGCCTGAGTATCAGCCGCAACAATTTTTACCGGTGCATCCGGACGATGTTTTTTGTAGTCGAGATAAGAAAGTTTATCGTTGATGGTTGCATCTGCACGGCCTGTGCTCACGAGATCCACTTCTTGGTTAAAACCGTTAACGCCGATAATGTCTGCACCATAATTTCTGGCGATCTGGGCAAAATTATTGGTCAGGGTGTGGGCTGATTTTTTACCTTTTAAGTCACTGAATGTCTTAATCTCGTTATTATCTTTTCGGGTAATCAGTACGGCTTCTGAAATCACATAAGGCAGGGAGAAGCTATATTTTTTCTCGCGTTCTGGTGTAATGGCGATTTGGTTCATCACTGCATCGGAACGCCCTGCATCAAGGCCACTAATTAAGCCATCCCATTTGCCTTCAATAAATTCTGGCTTCACTTTCATACGCAATGCGATTTCACGGCCGATTTCTACATCAAATCCAGTCAATTTTCCTGATGCCTCATGGTAACTGAATGGAGCATAAGCGCCTTCTGTTCCAATCCGGAATACGCCTGTGGAGTGAATGTTATCGAGAGTAGATTGCGCATAGGTGAGTTGCGTAAATCCAAATTGGACAATACCCGCCAATAATATGTTCAGTAATACCTTCATTTTATTTCTCCGAGATGAAACTATTGTTTTTGAAATTATTCTTACTATAACGGGAATATCAAAAGCCTTATATATAAAATAAAGTTATATCATATTGGGAGGAGATATATAATTTTTCGAAAAGAGTTACAATAAATAAGCGTTATTACTTATTGGGTAGTTTCCATTAAGTAGGTTTATGTCACAAATATTATTAAAGTGATTGCCATGATATATAGCCTGCTATATCTTTAACCTTCCATTCATAATATAGCGCAATGATAGGTATGGCTATTATTTCATCATGCAATATGCTGATGATTTCACTACGTTAAATATAACTCTCAATATAGGTGCTAAGTGTTGAATCCGTTTATTAGGAAAGGCATGGTGGATTCTTTGCCTGTCTGTATCTCTTTTTTCCTTATTTTTACTTCAATTGGCGCACTTTATCAAAGTCATGGTGTTCCATTAATGGAAACGCTGATCGGCTCATTATTGATATATGCTGCGCCGTTGCAGGTGGCAGCTGTAGGTTATCTGGCCGATGGCGCGGCACTCTCCGTTATCATTCTGGCATTGCTGGTCAACTTCCGGTTTTTCTTGATGGCGATGGTTATGACGCAATATTTTCAGGGTATTCCAAAGCGAAATATTTTGCTGTCGATGTTGGGATTTAGTGCCAGCACTTATACGGTGGCACATTCATATCTTTCTGCGGAAAATGTCTCAGATGGAAAATCCCAATTTCATTTTTATTTGGGCGTTGCTATACCCTGTTTTGTGGTGACTTTTTGTGCCACTTTATTGGGCTATATTTCGGCAGAGCACCTGAATTATGAGTCCCTTTCTTTGTTCCTGGTGATGCTAGTTCCCATTCATTTTGCGACCCTGACTGCCAAACGTTCGGGCAAAGATTTGTCTGTA
This sequence comes from Xenorhabdus entomophaga, assembly GCF_037996725.1. NCBI lineage: Bacteria > Pseudomonadati > Pseudomonadota > Gammaproteobacteria > Enterobacterales > Morganellaceae > Xenorhabdus > Xenorhabdus entomophaga. The sequence continues at coordinate 24,266 of NZ_JBBMXH010000021.1, read as the reverse complement.
TTGGCGACGGTAATGGGAGGATTGTGTGCGCCGTTATTGAATGAAGTGGATATGAAATTAATGGATCTGGCGGTGCCTGTTTTGTGTGGGATCGTAATTGCTCTCATTGAACGGAAAATCAGAAAGGATAAAACATTATGATGTTGCTGATTGTATTAATGGGCGTGGTCAGTTTCGTGTTAAGAGCGGCTCCTTTTCTGATAAAAAGTAATAAGCTATTCAACGGAAAAGGTTTGCTGATTACTTCTCTGGATTATGCCATCTGTTTTATTCTGGGAACGATTATCGTCAATATTTCACTGGGTAACTTATCCTTAAGTGAATTAATTGAACAGTTTGATATCAAATATGTGCTTGCTCTGGTAACGGTCATGCTGGCTTATGTCATCAGTAAATATACACATTCCATCTTAAAGAGCTTGGGCCTTTCACTGACATTTTTTATGTTGGTACAGTGGTTGCTGAGCTAAATACGCCTGCCTTCCACTTTGCGAACCCGATGATTTTGAGGCACGATTTCGTCAAGCGAGAGAGCTTAACCTCATCTATCCCCAATACCACATAACAGAACCGGAAAGAGTTCCATTCTATCAAGGAATTTTGCTGACGGTTTACACTACGTTAAGGCCAAATATATTACATTATAATCAGTAAAATAAATCGGGAACACTTCCATTACGTTGATAAATAATAACTTAATATTGCATCTTAAATCGTGATGACTAAATAAAACACAAATGTTAATTACACATGGCTGCTATGAATAATTTGTTTAGGAAAGAAGCTATAGAAAGTAAAAAATCCAAATGGATTGGAGAAGCACTATTAATAGCAAAAATTCCAGCTTGGGTTATTTGTGTTGTCTCATCGGTTTTTTTAGTTATTTTATTTTTATTTATTACTTTTGGTAGTTACACAAGACGCATTAATGCCTATGGTGAAGTGATAACCAATCCCCATCCAATAAATATTTTCTCTTCTCAACAAGGGTTTATTTCCCAGGAATTCGTCAATGTGGGGGATTTTGTAAAACAAGGACAAAAAATTTATCAGGTGGATTTCAATCAAATTACAGAGTCAGGAAAAATCAGCACTAATACAAAAAACTCATTAAAAAACCAATTAATGCAGATTAATAATATTATCGAAAGCTTACAAGATGATAAGTACATCACCTTAGAAAGCTTGAAAGAACAAAAAAAGCAGTATGAAGCATCACAGGAAGAATCTAAAGTTATTGTTGATAATGCCCGTAAGGGGGTTGAATTTGCAAAGGAAAACATGGAAAGCTACAAGCTCTATCAGAAACGCGGGCTTATTACAAAAGATCAATTTAATAGCTATGGCTATTCCTATTATCAGCAACAAAACATATACCAGAATCTATACAGCCAGTATATCAATGATGCATTGAAAATTACTAACCTGAATAGTGAAATTATTCTTAGACAGACTGATTTTGATAAACAAATTTCTCAATATAAAATTCAGCGTGACGATTTACAACGAAAATTAACTGAAATGGCAGCCAATGGCGCTCTATTAATAACCTCCCCGATTAATGGACGCATTGAATCACTCGGCTTCACCGTTGGTCAGACGATAACCTTAAACGATATTCTGGCTCAAGTTATTCCATATAATATCAAATCTAATTACTATTTAATTCTATGGGTTCCTAATAGCAGCTTGCCGTATATTTCGAAAGGAGATGCCATTAATATACGTTATGATGCATTCCCATTTGAAAAGTTCGGGCAGTTTTCAGGGCAAATCGATAATATTTCATATATCCCTGCTTCTGCCCAAGAAATGTCTCATTATAGAAGCTCTCCTATAAACAAAGCCGGAGAAAAAAGCGAATCCTATTATAAAGTTTTAGTTACCTTAGATAAAAATCAGTTTGATTACAATGGAAGAAAATTAAATTTATCTAATGGCATGAAAGCCCAATCTACTTTTTTCCTTGAGAAACGTCCCCTTTATCAATGGATGTTCTCACCATTCTATGACATGAAAAAAACATTGATGGGGCCACAACATGGATAAAAAATATTTTGAAACTATTACCAATAAGTTGAATCTAGGATTCAAAAGGAAAATCCCCAAAATTTTACAAACTGAGGCAGCAGAGTGTGGGTTGGCAAGTTTAGCAATGGTTTTTCATTATCATGGATTACAAATTGATTTATCCCATTTACGTAGCCAATTTGGAATTTCTACACGTGGAGTTGCGTTAACTACATTGATTAGTATTGCCAGTGCCCTTAAATTTAAAACCAGAGCCGTATCACTGGATCTTGATGAACTTCACGCATTAAAATTACCCTGTATTCTGCATTGGGACATGAATCATTTTGTTGTTTTAGTCAGAGTTAATAAAAATAAAATCACCATTCACGATCCAGCATTTGGGCACCGGGTCTTGAGTACACAAGAATTTTCCAAACATTTTACTGGCATTGCATTAGAATTGTGGCCAAGTAATGATTTTGTTCCTGCCAAAAAACAAAACAGATTGCGCATCATATCACTGTTAAATAATATTCAGGGACTTAAGGCGACACTGGGGAAAATTTTCTTCTTATCTCTTGTTATAGAAGCCATTAATATACTGCTCCCTGTAGGAACGCAGCTAATTATGGACCACGTCATTATTGCTAAGGATAATAACCTATTAACTATTATTTGTTGTGGTTTGCTTGTCTTTATTCTATTTAAAGTGAGTGTCTCTACTTTGCGTAGCTGGACATCCATTACGATGGAAACATTCGTTGATGCTCAATGGAAATCAGGGGTGTTTGATCATCTAATGAAATTACCTTTAGCTTACTTTGAAAAACGTAAGTTAGGTGATATCCAGTCACGATTTGGTTCATTAAATATCATACGTACCACTTTTACCAAAAATATTGTCAATAGTATTATCGACGCGATTATGTTGATCAGTGTTTTCATTATGATGTTACTCTACGGTGACTGGCTTGTTTGGGTAGTATCAGGGTTCACTATTACTTATGTCATCTTAAGGTTACTCACTTATCAATATTATAGGCAACTTTCCGAAGAGCAAATAGTCAAGGATGCCAGAGCAAATTCCCATTTTATGGAAACTTTATATAGTATTAATACATTAAAATCCTTGGGATTATGTGAAAATAGGGCAAAATCCTGGTTAAATCTGAGTGTCGATACTATTAACTCAAATACCAAACTTGCCAAAATAGGTACAATCTTTGATATCGTTAATACTTTTATTATTACTTGTGAGCAAGTTATTATTCTGTGGTTAGGTGCATCATTAGTTATAGATAATCAAATGACCCTTGGAATGTTTGTCGCTTTTAACGCCTATCGTGGGCAATTTGCTGATAGGGCAAGTAATTTGATCGATATGGTGCTCAGATTGCGCATGTTAAATTTACATAATGAACGAATCTCCGATATAGTACTTTCTGAACCAGAAAGAGAAGCACCAAACCGGGATATTGGTATTTCAGGATTACCCGCAGAATTAACTATTTGCAATTTGCATTATCAATACGACAATTTATCAAAACCCATCATTTCTAATTTTAATCTTAGTATCAAAGCGGGAGAAAGTGTAGCTATTGTTGGACCGTCTGGTATAGGAAAAACAACATTAATGAAATTAATGTGTGGGCTATTGGAACCTAGCAAAGGCACTATTTTAATTAATGGGCTGGATATTAACGTTATTGGTCTGAATAATTACCGTAGATGTATTTCTTGTGTATTACAAGATGATAAATTACTTTCTGGCTCTATCGCTGAAAATATATCTGGGTTTGATCTCTCTCCTAATCTTGAGTATATACAAGAATGTGCTAAACGTTGCAATATTCATAACGATATTTTATTGATGCCGATGGGATATGAAACACTCATTGGTGAATTAGGTAGCGGAATGTCCGGTGGACAAATACAGAGACTATTGGTAGCCAGAGCCCTTTATCGCCGACCAAGCATTTTATTTATGGATGAGGCAACCAGTCATCTTGATTTAGCTAATGAAAATTATATCAATGAATCAATATCAACGTTAAATATAACCAGAATTATTATTGCGCATCGACCATCAACAATTGCATCTGCTAAACGCGTTATTGCAGTGTCATGAATCATTCCTGAAAAGACAAATGAAAAAATTATTTAGCGTTAGGCCATGAGCTATAATCAATTGAATGAAATTAATTTTTTATTAGAAGGGAAACTATTCATAATGTTTGAGTTTAATATAACCAGTAGTAATAACTTAGAACATCCTCTTAGCAAATAAATATATTATTAAATAAGTTTAACATTAAGCGGTTTTTAACTTAAGTTGACATTAAACAATTGTTGTTTAATTAACGTTAAGATTAAGTGGGTTATGATAATACATGAGAAAAAATAGAATTTGGTTACAGAAAGATATAAACCTTAACCATACATTAACTGCAAATATAAATTTTTTTAAACAGCCTGAAAATTCATTAAAAATATATTGCGGTGATTTTTTTGATTGTTTCCTTATTAACTGATTTTTGGTGAAGGTTTTAATTTTTCTGGAACCATATTCAAGCAAGTATCTGATTAATGCTGTGGTTCTTTATTATATTCTGGAACATTATGTCAATGATATAAATAAATGAGGTTATATATGAAAGAGTTAAACCAAGTTGAGTTAGAACAAGTCGCTGGCGCTGGTTTCTGGGGTGATCTGTTTAAGGGCCTTGTTCATGGCGTTGAGGTTGTAGTTGATAGTGCAGCTGAAAGCCTTAAGAAGTCAGGTGTCATATCTGAAGGTACTTACAAAAGTATTGAAAATCTTGCCCACACTGGCGTTGATATGGCAGATAAGGCAATTGATAACTGGGGTATATAATATTTTAGTTGAAACTGAGGCTTATATTTTAATGTTGGATTTTCAAAAAAACAGTCTAACATGAATTCAATAAGATTTAGTTTTGATTATTTAATCACAGTATAGATTACCAGCCACTCTGACCAGAGTGGCTAACTTTTTAGACTTTAACCGGGCATTGTTTTAACCGGGCATTGTAAAATCAGACAGATGTATCTGCTTACTTCGACCCCCTCTAACCATTTTTTACAACTAACAATGAGAATATGCCTGAAGCCACCGTATATTACAGTGGCTTCATAGGAATAAACTTCAATCAGGAGAGATTACAGGGCAGCAATAGTCTCTTTCTGTGCCAGTAATTTCTCTTTTGCGGCATTGTTGGTTGCCAGACGTTCGCGCTCTTTGGCAACGACGGCTTCTGGCGCACGGCTGACAAAACCTTCGTTAGCCAGTTTCGCGTCAATGCTGCTGATCTCTTTATCCAGCTTCTCGATTTCTTTATCCAGACGCGCCAGCTCTGCTTCTTTATCGATCAAGCCTGCCATTGGGATCAGTATTTCTGCCCCATTGATCAGTTTGGTGACAGAAACAGGGGCTTCTTCACCCGCTGCCAATACGGTTACAGAAGAAAGACGGCCCATCGCCTGAAGGAAGTTGAGGTTTTCAGTTACGCGACGTTGTGCATCTTCATTGGCATCACGCAGCAGAACTTCCAGAGGTTTACTTGGTGCGATGTTCATTTCTGCACGAATGTTACGTACCGCAATGATCGCTTCCTTGATCCATTCCAGATCGTTCAGTGCCAGCTCATCCACTTTCGCCTGATCGAACTCAGGGAAAGATTGCAGCATGATGGTATCTGCATCAATACCCTTGACAACTTTCACACGTTGCCAGATGGTTTCGGTGATGAATGGAATGATTGGGTGTGCCAGACGCAGCAAACCTTCTAATACTTCAATCAGGGTATGGCGAGCCGCGCGGACTTCCGCTTCTGAGCCTTTGTTGATCGCAGGTTTGGACAGCTCCAGATACCAGTCACAGAATTGGTTCCACGTGAATTCGTAAAGAATGTTCGCGGCAATGTCGAAACGATGGGTATCCAGCGCTTCACGATAGGCTTTAACTGTTTGGTTAAATTCCGCCAGAATCCAGCGATCTGCCAGTGACAGCGACATTTCACCACCGTTCTGACCGCAATCTTGCCCTTCCGTGTTCATCAGCACGAAACGGCTGGCGTTCCACAGTTTGTTACAGAAGTTGCGGTAACCTTGCAGGCGCTTCATATCCCAGTTGATGTCACGACCGGTAGAAGCCAGTGCGGCCAGTGTGAAACGCAGGGCATCAGTACCGTGGGCTTCGATACCTTCCGGGAACTGTTTTTCAGTGCGTTTGCGGATTTTATCAGCCAGTTGTGGCTGCATCATATTGCCGGTACGTTTTTCCAGCAGGTCTTCCAGCGAAATGCCGTCGATCATATCCAGCGGATCGATAACATTCCCTTTGGATTTCGACATCTTCTGGCCTTCGTCGTCGCGGATCAGGCCGGTCATATAGACAGTATTGAATGGGACTTGTGGCTTGCCGTTTTCATCTTTGATGAAGTGCATGGTCATCATGATCATGCGGGCAATCCAGAAGAAAATAATGTCGAAGCCACTGACCAGCACATTCGTCGGATGGAAGGTTTTCAGCGCTTCGGTCTGCTCAGGCCAGCCGAGTGTGGAGAATGTCCACAGGCCAGAAGAGAACCAGGTATCCAGTACGTCTTCGTCTTGAGTCAGAGTGATATCTGCCCCCAGATTGTTTTCGCGACGGACTTCTTCTTCATCACGACCAACGTAAACATTACCTTGTGCGTCATACCACGCCGGGATGCGGTGTCCCCACCACAATTGACGGGAAATACACCAATCCTGAATATCACGCATCCAGGAGTAGTACATGTTTTCGTACTGTTTTGGTACGAATTGAATATCACCGTTCTCAACTGCTTCAATCGCCACTTTTGCCAGTGGTGCGGTGCGGACATACCATTGGTCAGTCAGCATGGGTTCGATAACCACGCCGCCACGGTCACCGTAAGGAACGGTCAGATCATGAGGTTTGATTTCAACCAGCAAGCCTTGTTTCTCGAACTCTGCCACAATCGCTTTACGCGCAGCGAAGCGCTCCATACCACGGTATTCAGCAGGAATGTCGGTTGAGTAGTTATCAGAGGCTTCGCCATTGGTATCGAATACTTCTGCGGTTTCGCGGATATCGCCGTCGAAGGTCAGAATATTGATCATTGGCAGGCTGTGGCGCTTACCGACTTCATAGTCATTGAAATCATGGGCAGGGGTGATTTTCACACAACCGGTGCCTTTTTCCATGTCCGCGTGCTCATCGCCGACGATAGGAATACGACGGTTGACCAATGGCAAAAGGATCTCTTTGCCAATCAGATCCTTATAACGGGGATCTTCTGGGTTAACCGCAACGCCGGTATCCCCTAACATGGTTTCCGGGCGGGTCGTGGCAACAATCAGGTAATCTTTGCCTTCTGCGGTTTTTGCGTCGTCAGCCAGCGGATAGCGCAGGTGCCACATGGAACCTTTCACTTCACGGTTTTCAACTTCCAGATCAGAAATCGCAGTGCGCAGTTTCGGGTCCCAGTTAACCAGACGCTTGCCACGGTAAATCAAATCTTCCTGATACAGGCGGACGAAAGCTTCTTTAACTGCTTTGGACAGACCTTCGTCCATGGTGAAGCGCTCACGCTCCCAATCTACGGAGTTACCCAGACGGCGCATCTGGTTGGAAATATTGCCACCCGATTCCGCTTTCCACTGCCAAATCTTGTCGATAAAGGCTTCACGACCATAATCGTGGCGGGTTTTACCTTCTTCTGCCGCGATTTTGCGCTCAACAACCATCTGTGTCGCAATACCCGCGTGGTCGGTTCCCGATTGCCACAGGGTGTTTTTACCCTGCATACGTTGGTAACGCACCATGGTATCCATGATAGTCTGCTGGAATGCGTGGCCCATATGCAGGCTGCCGGTGACGTTTGGTGGTGGAATAACGATACAGAAACTTTCACGGCTGGTATCGCCATTCGGCTTGAAGTAACCACTCTGTTCCCAGTGGCGATAAAGAGGTTGCTCTATCTCTGTCGGATTGTACGTTTTATCGAGAGATGGCTCAGATTGCGTTTGATTAGCGGGAGTCTTTTCCATAGTGTCTTGAATATTTAATAGGTTGGCGGGGTTGCCATGGTCAAATTAAAGCCGACGTTACGATAGGATTTATATCGTTCGCGCGCTAACTGTTTTAGATTTTCATCAATAGGAACGAAGTCTATCACTTCATGGAAAGCTGTGGCAAAGTCTGCAAAATGAGGAAGCAGTGTCACCAATACGTCGCGGGGAGCATTGCTTCTTTTTTGCGGCCAGCACAATTCCACAGGAGCGCCATAGCGGGGGCCTTCTCCGGCAAGATTGTGCGGTACAAATTGACTTGGTTCCCGTTGCCATAATGCTTCGTCCAGTTTTTCAGCCTGTTGTTGGCTTTCACAAGCAATCAGGACTCGCTTCCCTGCCCGCCACTGATCGGCAGCAAGCTGACATGCCAGCCATTCATGCGACTGTAAATTATCCGGCGACGATGATTGTTCCGGAGCCAGACTTTCCAATGGCAGCTTTTCCAATGGTAGCTTTTCCAATAAATAAAAGGTGGCGTTTTTCATAGTTTCTTGGCTACAAGATTACGGAAGTAGTGACGGAAAAGGGTATTGCATCTGCAATACCCTTAATTCTATCTATTCCTTTAATATCATTAACCGCAGTTTTATTGAATAAACTTCTATTGAACAAAATGTGCGGCAGGGACATTAATCATCAGAATTCAAACCTGAACGATTTAACAGGAATTGTGACAGGAGTGCAACCGGACGACCTGTTGCGCCTTTCGCTTTACCTGAACGCCATGCTGTACCCGCAACATCCAGATGCGCCCAATTGTATTTGGTTGCAAAGCGGGACAGGAAAGCACCTGCGGTAATAGCGCCACCTGAACGTCCGCACGAGTTTACCATATCCGCAAAATTGGATTCTAACTGTTCGGTATATTCGTCACCCAATGGCAGACGCCATGCACGATCGCCTGCTTGCTCTGAGGCATTCAGCAGTTCATGAGCCAGTGGATTATGGTTGGACATCAGGCCGGTATAGTGGCTACCCAGAGCAACGACACAAGCGCCGGTTAAGGTTGCAACATCAATGACCAGTTCTGGTTCAAAACGCTCAACATAAGTCAGCGTATCACACAGTACCAGACGGCCTTCTGCATCCGTGTTTGTCACTTCAACAGTCTGACCGGACATAGTGGTCAAAATATCTCCCGGACGATAAGCGCGCCCGCCCGGCATGTTTTCACAGCCAGCCAGAACACCGATGACATTGATTGGCAATTGCAGTTCGGCGACAACACGCATGACGCCATAAACCGACGCTGCACCGCACATGTCATATTTCATCTCATCCATACCTTCGGACGGCTTGATGGAGATACCACCGGAGTCGAAAGTCAGCCCTTTACCCACCAGTACGATAGGTTTCGCATTGGCGTCTTTGCTGCCTTTATACTCCATGACTGCCATCAAGGATTCATTCTGTGAACCCTGACCGACAGCCAGATAGGAATTCATGCCCAGTTCTTTCATCTGCTCTTCGCCAATGACTTTGGTTGTCAGATTGGCGGCATTATCAGCGAGCTGACGAGCCTGTGATGCCAGATAGGCAGCATTACAGATATTCGGTGGCATGTTTGCCAGATCTTTCGTCGCCTTGATAGCTGATGCAATGGCAAGACCGTGCTGAATGGCGCGTTCACCGCTGGTTAATTCGCGGCGGGTCGGTACATTAAACACCATCTTGCGCAGTGGGCGACGCAGTTCGTTCTTACTGCTCTTGAGTTGATCAAAAACATACAGTGACTCTTTTGCTGTTTCGACCGCCTGACGTACTTTCCAGTAGTTGTTGCGTCCCTTCACATGCAGTTCAGTCAAGAAACAAACTGCTTCCATTGAACCGGTTTCATTGAGGGTACTGATCGTTTTCTGGATAATCTGCTTATATTGACGCTCATCCAGTTCACGCTCTTTTCCACAACCCACCAGCAAAATACGTTCAGACAGGACATTAGGAACATGATGCAGCAACAAGGTCTGACCTACCTTGCCTTCAAGTTCACCACGGCGCAATAAAGCACTGATGTAGCCGTTACTTATTTTGTCAAGCTGCTCTGCGATAGAGGAAAGGCGACGAGGTTCAAACACGCCGACAATAATACAGGCACTGCGCTGTTTTTCCGGGCTACCGCTCTTTACACTAAACTCCATGCGTTCTCCTGAATCTTAAAGACAAAGATGGATACAATCGCTAAAATATCACGTTCCGCATTAATTCATCCCAAGGAAAATTAACTGTTATGTTAAGCTAAGCATATTATTTTTTGGTACTTAGCTAACGATAAGTATGTTCTAATTGGGAACCAATATATGGGATGCTTTGGTATCATTTTAGCGATGGGGAAGCCAAACTGATTCATATAAATGGTAGATATACGACGAAGTTAGCGACTTTCCTGCAAAAAGACAAGTTTTCACAGGCGTAATAAGCGTGATCATCATTAGATATCTAGTACGGGAAACCCTGAAAAGCCAAATCGCAATACTTTTCATCTTATTACTGATCTTCTTCTGTCAGAAATTAGTGGATGTGTTGGGGGCGGCGGTAGAAGGAAATATTCCCGCAAATTTGGTTATATCTTTGTTAGGTTTGGGTGTGCCAGAGATGGCGCAGCTTATTTTACCCCTGAGTTTATTCCTCGGGGTGCTAATGACTTTCAGTAAACTCTATACCGAAAGTGAAATCACCGTCATGTATGCCTGCGGATTGGGCAAAAGTGTGTTGGTGAAATCAGCCCTTATTCTGGCATTGCTGACATCAATGCTGGCGGCTGCCAATGTTATTTGGATCACGCCGTGGTCTTCCAAACATCAGGCACAAGTATTGGCAGATGCAAAAGCCAATCCAAGTCTTGCTGTGATCATGGAAGGGCAATTTAAGCCTTCCCGCGATGGCAACATGGTGCTTTATATCGGTAACGTGAAGGGCAATAACTTTGAGAACGTATTCCTTGCCCAGCTCCGTCCGACGAATGATCAGCGTCCTTCGGTAGTCATTGCGGATGGCGGTCATATGGAAGAGCGTCCGAATGGTAATCAGGTTGCTGTACTTCATCAAGGTACGCGTTATGAAGGTACGGCGATGTTGCGTGATTTCCGCATTACCGAATTCACTGATTATCAGGCGGTGATCGGGCATCAGAGAGCAGATATTGATAACAGCAAAGTCGAGCAGAAATCGATTGAGCAGCTTTGGCATGATACTGACGATGATTCACGTTCAGAATTCCACTGGCGTTTGACGTTGATTGTCTCGGTGTTGATCATGGCGTTGATGGTTGTCCCGTTGAGTGCCGTGAACCCGCGTCAGGGGCGGATAATCAGTATGCTGCCCGCCATGTTGCTTTACCTGATTTTTTTCCTGTTGCAAAGCTCCCTGCGTTCCAATGGCGGCAAGGGTAAACTTGACCCTATGTTCTGGATGTGGCTGGTTAACGGTGCGTATTTTGCTCTGGCTCTGGCGCTTAATCTGTGGGATACCGTACCAATGCGCAAACTACGTTCACGCTTTAAGAAACAAGGAGCGTCATGATGTTTGGGGTATTGGATAGATATATCGGTCGGACAATTCTGCAAACCATCCTGATGACATTGTTCATGCTGGTATCGCTTTCCGGCATTATCAAATTTGTCGATCAGCTGCGTAAAGTCGGGCAGGGGGAATATACTGCGATGTCCGCAGGTATTTATACCCTGCTGAGCGTTCCTAAAGATATCCAGATCTTCTTCCCGATGGCGGCCTTGCTTGGGGCGCTATTGGGGCTGGGAACGCTGGCGACGCGCAGTGAGCTGGTGGTAATGCAGGCTTCCGGCTTTACCCGCTTACAAGTGGCGGGTTCTGTCATGAAAACGGCGATCCCGCTGGTCCTGCTGACAATGGTCATTGGTGAATGGGTTGCTCCACAAGGGGAGCAGCTTGCCCGTAATTATCGTGCCCAGAAAATGTTTGGTGGTTCGCTGATGTCCACGACCAAAGGTTTATGGGCGAAAGATGGTGATGATTTTGTCTATATCCAGAGCGTGTCTAAGGATAACTCCCTGAACGGCGTTAACATTTATCACGTTGACGACAAACAAAAACTGCTATCCATCAAATACGCGGCTTCAGCGGTATATGACAAGGATAACCAGCAATGGAAATTATCTCAGGTTGAAGAATCTGATTTAACGCAAAATGGGCGAATCACGGGTTCACAACGTATTTCTGCGGATTGGAAAAGCCGGCTGACACCAGAAAAGTTGGGAGTGGTTTCTCTTGATCCTGAGGCGCTCTCTATCCGTGGCCTACATCAATACATCACGTATTTAGAGCAAGGGCAGCAGGATGCCGGACGCTACCAGCTTAATATGTGGAAGAAAATCTTCGCACCTTTATCGGTTGCGGTGATGATGCTTATGGCACTCTCCTTTATCTTCGGGCCGCTGCGCAGCGTACCGATGGGATTCAGGGTAGTTGTGGGTATCAGCATGGGCTTCCTTTTCTATGTGTTGAATGAGATATTCGGCCCGCTCAGTCTGGTTTATAGCATGCCACCGATATTGGGGGCATTGCTGCCAAGTCTGTTATTCTTTGTAGTGAGTATTTACTTACTTCTTCGCCGAAAATAACAGTTCCTGATATTTCATCGAACTTACTTCTCGCCTCCGCTTTTATGAAATCACTTCATAATTGTGGGGGCGATTTTCTTTTAGGTTTTCTGTCACATTAAAAGAGGATGTCTGTTAGCATCTTTTTTAGGTCTACCGTTCTCCCGGATCACTCACATGGAAGAAATCGACTGAATGTATGTGGCCATAGTGGATATTACGGAAATGGCTTCATGTTATGTCTTGATGAGAATGGTCACCATATCGGAAAAACGGCTCAGGGCTTGTATGAAATGCTGACTCCTCATCATCCCGTATGGTTTTATAACGGAACAAGAATAACGGATGAGAGACAAGTATATTAGGAGGGTTTTACAATGAAGTACCTTAAATTTTTTTCAGAGGGGTTTCATGTTTTTGAAGATGTACGTCATGATGCCTCCAGAGCGTTGCGTTTGAATATATCAGGTCATGGCATCGCTAGAGGGAAGATGGCTAATGTTGAGTTTGGCCCTATGGGACCAGAAAAGTTAATATCCATTTTATATAAATATTTCAGACATGCTATGCCTAGATATCGTCATATTAGTTTATTATTTTGCCATTCGGCAGGCCGGGATGAGTATGGAAATTCTTTTGCAGCCAGTTTCTCCCGATTACTTCCTAATTCTGCTCAGGTGATCGTAGAGGCTTATCAGGGGGTCATTGACGTAACAAGGACGCACTATAGTCGAACAACTAATTCTTTCGAAGATATCTCATAAATCGACAATCAATACCTTGATAAGGTTAATAAAAATATTAATTCCCGGCCGAAAAGAATATTGAAATCTGGTTATGATATAGATTCTATAAATCCATTATTGTTCCGATCTGCAAATGCAGAAAACACAAATATAAAGGAGGCTTTTTGGCAGTCAGTGAGTGAATTTGAGGGAGAGTTTGAAACATGTAACCCAATTAATATGGAGAAGTATCCTGCTAACCAAGTATTCTTTTGTAATGGAAGATTCAGCAGGAATATAAATGATCTCCTTTAATATAATAAATGCTTTTGACTTTCCTGAAGGAATAAGCGCTGGTTTTTATGAAGCCTTAATGATGGGAATCGACGACGCACCAGCCTGAGTTTTATATTAGCAAAATAAATAAAACTCAGGCTGTAATTTTTCTGTCAATCCTGACAATATTAAATTTGATTATGATTGAGAGCCAGTGCAGCGACTAATTCATTAACCCCACTTGTCACCCGACTGAATTTACTTTGTTCTTTCCGCGTCATCACCACAAACACGCCGATATTTTGTTCCGGGATCATCGCCATATATGTATTGAACCCACCGCCACCGCCGGTTTTCTGGTAAATACCGGGCACGTTGCCTTTGGCGTCCATATATACCCAGCCAAGACCGATACCGTCCGCCAGACCTGCAACATCCATTCCTTTGATTGACGTTAGATCAGCGCGTTTAAAGTAGATGCCCTGTTCACGACTGGCAGTTTGCTTCCTTAACTGATTTTGGGAAGATAAAAACTGTTGCATCCAGCGTTGCATATCTGCAGGAGTAGAATAAATCCCACCACTGCCTGCGGCGGCAATGGTATTCACGCAAGGGCTGGATTTCGCGCCTGCCATCAAGCGGGCACATTGGGATTGCGTGGGAGTCAGAGTTGTATCCTTCATGCGATAAGGGCGGGTAATCTCTTCTTGTAGCAAACGGGAATAGGGTTTTCCTGTGGCTTTGGAAAGCGCATCTGCCAATAAATCATAGGCCAGATTAGAATATGAGGCGGTCGTACCGGGTACGGCATTTATCCCTGCGGTTTTCAGCCAAGTCCAGCGGTTCGATTGAGTCGGCCAAATAAACACAGGACGTCCCCATTTCCCACCGGGCTGCTCCCGCGGCAGCCCGCTGGTATGACTTGCCAGATGATACAGTCGGATTGGCTGACCTGTGCCATAATCCGGTACATGGACACCGTAATAAGTATATTTCTGCAACGGATCGGTAATCTTAATACGTTCCTTCTGTGCCAATTTGATCATGACCTCGCTGGTCATCAATTTGGTAATAGAAGCAATACGAATCACAGAATCCTGCCGAGGCTGAACGCCACTTCCCGGATAAGTCTCTCCAAAACTGCGATGCACAACCTGATTATTATCGATTACCACCATCGCCATCCCTGACGGATTACCTTCATCAAATATGGACTGCGCATACTGCTCGACCAGCGCGGTAGTCATTTTCTTGATATTGTCATTACCTTCAAAAACTTCCCACTTTGCAGGTTGTGCATGAGATTTCTGGAGTTTGTTTTGGTGCAAACCGCCAGAATCAGCACAAGCCGAGATCGCCCATATCAGGGCGGAAACTGTACACAGTTTATATAGCTGTTTTTTCATTTTTGGATTAACCAATCAGAGAACGCTCAAGTGGGGAATAAAGCTGTTATTTTTTTTTCTTAAAAATCGCCATAATGGCACCGATAACGATACCCAACAGGATACCTGTAAAAATCCAACTGATAATAGTCATGATAATTTACCTCATAGCAGTGTATTGTTTTGAATTATATAAGGAGTTTATAGGTTGTCTATTGAAGGAAGATAATTGTGAAGGAAGAATTTATGTTGTGCAGTTGCCGGAGTGGTTGTGTTTTGATCTTTGTTGGCGAAAAAATGGATTTAATGATTCTTTTTTAGACACTTGAACAAGATTGAAAGGATAAGTGTTGCGAATGGTCTTCTGGCAGGTATAATGGCCCCCGTTCTCCGAATACTTCAGTGCCGAAGTGGCGAAATCGGTAGACGCAGTTGATTCAAAATCAACCGCCTTCGGGTGTGCCGGTTCGAGTCCGGCCTTCGGCACCATTTGTTAGTTTCCTAACGTCTATCCAAGTCTACAAACTCCCAAAAAACTCCAATAAATCAAGATACTTAGTTATTTTGACGTCTACTGTGGTCTGTTGCAATCAACAAGCACCAAGGGGCATAATTTGGGGCATCTACACTTCGATTGTAAATGTGCCCCAAAAATGAAACTAAACGCCCGACAAATCGAGACTGCTAAACCGAAAGAGAAATCCTATAAATTAGCGGATGGCGCTGGCTTATATCTCGAAATCACGCCGCGCGGTTCTAAATACTGGCGCATGAAGTATCACCGCCCAGCCGATCGAAAAGAAGATCGGCTGGCTTTTGGTGTCTATCCTGTTGTCTCATTAGCTGATGCACGCGCTAAACGGGACGAAGCCAAAAAATTGCTCGCTCAAGGTATTGATCCCAAAGCAGAGAGAAAAGACGCACAAGCCGAATCAAAGGGTGCATATACCTTTGAGCGGATCGCTCGTGAATGGCACGCCAGCAATAAACGGTGGAGTGAAGACCATCGAGACCGAATTATGCGAGGTTTCGAGCAATACATTTTCCCCTATATTGGTACTCTCGATATTCGCACTTTGCGAACCAGCCAACTGTTAGCACCGATCCAAGCCGTTGATACTGATGGCAAACACGATATAGCCCAGAGATTACAACAGCGTGTAGCTGCCATCATGCGTTATGCTGTCCAAAATGACCTCCTTGAATATAGCCCTGCCAATGATATGGCGGGTACTCTCACCATAGTAAAACCCAAACATCACCCTGCATTGCCTCATGAACGCCTGCCTGAATTTTTAACTCGCCTTTCATGTTATCGTGGGCGCTTACTGACCAAAATTGCGGTAGAGCTAACTTTATTAACGTTTGTTCGTTCCAGTGAAATGAGATTCGCCCGTTGGGAAGAAATCGATCTTGAAAGAGCGATCTGGCATATACCGGCGACACGAAAACCCATTGATGGTGTTAAACATTCTCAACGTGGTATGAAAATGAAAACTGAGCACATTGTACCGTTGAGCCATCAGGCGATTTCGCTTATCGAAACCTTGCACAGTCTGAGCGGAGAAAGTGAGGTAATGTTTCCCGGCGATCACGATCCAAAGAAAGTGATGAGTGAGAACACCGTCAATAATGCGTTACGTACAATGGGCTATGACACCAAAACAGAAGTTTGCGGGCACGGATTCCGCACAATGGCACGTGGTGCAATGGGAGAATCTGGCCTGTGGAGTGATGACGCGATCGAACGCCAGTTAAGCCATATCGAAAGAAACAATGTCCGGGCGGCGTATATTCACACATCCAAACATTTGGATGAACGGCGGTTGATGGTGCAATGGTGGGCGGATTATCTGGATGCTAACAAGGCGCAATTTGTAACTCCTTATGATTTTGCCAAGCCGCTTCGTGACAGGAAAAACCAGTAGCATAGCCAACAAAATTTTATATATAGGATAGCCAGTTACGTAATACATAAAAGCATGACATAAAAAACAACGCCCCGAAGTGCAGCAAACACTATCGAGGCGTCTAACCAACAACCGTTAAGAAAGGTAACGATGATGGCTGATATACAGCATACCCAAACTCACCCTAAATTTACATCTTCAGATAAAACAGGCGAACAAAAACCGCTCGACCTGATCCAATCCGTGAAAAAATCTGCTATGTATCATTGGGTAAATCTTCTACCCACCTGTGGTATTGATATTCCTGCAAAAGGCAAACATGGTTCTTGTCCTATTTGCGGCGGTACTGACCGCTTTCACCTTATTGATGATCACCATAACGGCAACTGGCATTGCCGCCAGTGTGACGCCCCAAATTATGGCGATGGGTTAGATTTAGTGGCTAAAACCAAAGGGATCTCGATTCTTGAGGCGGCAAAAGTTGTTGCTGATGCTCTGGCGTTGCCTTTATCGGAATCCAAGCCAGCCAAAGAAAACGTTCAAGCCATGCAGTCAGTTGCGGAAAGAGTAGCGGCACTGATGGCGCAAACTGTCGCCGGAGAATCGTCCTATCTGACTGCAAAAGGATTGCATTGTTCTAACCAGAAGTTACTGGAAGATGGTTCGTTGTTATTGCCATTGATAACGCCGGATAAAAAAGTTACAGGTGCGCAAATTATCAAACCGGATGGAACTAAGAAATTACTGTCTGGTAGCCAAAAGAAAAGTGCTTTTATTGCATTATCAGAGATGGAAGAACATCCAGGCACAGTGATCATTACCGAAGGTTATGCCACGGCACTGACTATTAGCCAGTTACATCAAGGCACCATTCTAGCTGCAATAGATGCAGGTAATTTGCTCTCTGTCGCTCAATCAGTCCGGGAACACTGGCCTGATACGAAAATTATTATTGCCGCAGATAATGATTGGCATCTTCCTGATGAGTTAGATGAGAACGGTAAACCAAAAAAGAACGTTGGCAAGATTACAGCAGAGAAAACCGCCAAAGCTATCAACGGATGGGTAACGTTACCACCAACTGAGTACAAAGCCGATTGGGACGATTACCGTCAACAACACGGAGTGGAAACAGCACAGCAAGCCTTTGCTCAGGGGCTTTATCAACCAACATCAATCAAGAAAAAAGTAGCCGTTCAGGTTAATAATGATACCGAATCTTCAAAACTGACATTATGCCAGATGGGAGCGAGCCAGCGCGGAGAAGTGTTACTGGCGCGGTATAACAGTGATTTGGCACTGGATGGTGCTTCGGAAAACGTTCATCACTATGATAGCGTTGTCTGGCGTCCGGTCAATGATCGCGATTTAAGGCGGGAAATGGTTGCTGCTTTTATGGAAGAGAAACTACCGTATTCACCACATGGTATCAGCTCTGCCGTAGATGCCCTGAAATTACAACTTCCCATGATGCAACCACCAGAACGCCACTTAATCGGGTTCAATAATGGTGTATTTGACCTGAAAGCCTGTCAGTTCCGGCCTCACCGCAAAAATGACTGGCTATTGCTTGCCAATGACGTTGAATTCAATTCCCCTGTTTCGGGGGAAACCCTGCAAGATCACGCGCCACAGTTCTGGCGCTGGCTCAATCAGGCAACAGCCAACTGTGAAAACAAAACAAACAGAGTGCTGGCAGCACTGTTTATGGTGCTGGCGAACCGCTATGACTGGCAACTTTTTCTGGAAGTCACCGGAGCCGGAGGCAGCGGTAAAAGCATCTTTGCCGAAATTTGTTCCATGCTGGCAGGTAAAGGCAATACTGTTTCTGCAAGCATGGCTGCACTAGAAAACCCACGGGAACGGGCGTTGATTGTCGGCTATTCGCTGATTATCCTGCCAGATCAAACTCGCTATGTGGGCGATGGTTCCGGCATCAAGGCAATTACTGGTGGTGATGAAGTTGCTATCGATCCGAAACACAAACAGCCCTACTCAACTCGTATTCCAGCGGTGGTATTGGCAGTAAACAATAATGCCATGAGTTTCAGTGATCGTAGTGGTGGTGTGTCACGGCGTCGGGTGATTTTTAATTTTTCCGAAGTTGTGCCAGAAAATGAACGTGATCCACTCCTACGGGATAAAATCGCGGCAGAATTGCCTGTGATTATCCGGCATTTGTTGCATCGGTTCACTGATCCACAAACTGCAAGGAGCTTACTGGCAGAACAACAGAAATCTGCGGAGGCGTTGGATATTAAACGTGGCACCGATCCACTGATCGATTTCTGTGGCTACCTGATTGCTTCTCATGAACCTGATGGCTTGTTAATCGGTAATGCGGAAATTATGCCGTTCAATCCTCATAAATACCTCTATCACGCCTATCTTGCTTATATGAAAGGCAATAACCTGAATAAACCCGTTTCTGTAACTCGTTTTGGCATGGATATGCCGGGTGCGTTGGCAGAATACAGCCAGCAATATTTACGCAAGAAAAGCAAACAAGGCATTCGTAGCAATCTGAGCCTGAATCTTGATACTGCTACCGAATGGATGCCGAAACTGACAAGGAATAGCCAGCCAGAAGAATAATTTTTTTCTGATTATGGGCATTTTTCAAAGAAATATAAAAAAGTGTTCACTACTGTTCATCCTATAATTTAAACCAGATATATCAAAACATTATAGGGTGAATAGTTATTTTAAAACTGTTCACAACTATTCATCACTGTTCACCTTAATTTTCCGGTTCAGGGTGAATGGTTGGGTGAAGAGTGGTGATGAGTTTAATTTCAACTCATCACCCTTTAACAACATGAATTTCAATAAAATTATTCAAAGGTGAACAGGGTGAACAGTTTTATCCATAATTCTTTAATAGGGAGGGGGTAGGTAAAAATGTTTTCTCTGGTAGGTGATCTTTTAGCTCTCCGTGTTACTGGGTTAATTTATTAGCCCGGTAACTCGGAGAAGACAAGCGCAGCGCGTCAGTGTGGTTTGAATCTGTTGTACAGCTCTTCAGACATCTAATGGGTCAATATATACCCATTCAACTTCAAGGTGCATGTTAGACCTTCCCGTAACACGTGAAAATGTAAGGTTTTACTTCATATTGCAGATCGCAACTTGAAGTTTATCTAGTATAGATCCATACCTTTTTACAGTTAAGGTCATAATGGACACTATCAATTTTAATTTGCTAAAAACATAGAAGTGTTTTGGTTCACTAGGGATAAGTAATGATGTAGAATACTATCTAATCTATTTTATTGAGGCTTATAATATGACATTAAAATTTCAACTGGCTGACTTACAGAAAAAAGCCAAGGAAAGAACTGTAAAAACTCAGAACATAGAATATGATTTAGAAACGTTAGTAAAAAAAATAGATCGCAAGACAATAAAGTTAAATCCTGACTATCAACGCAGACATCGCTGGACGGTTGAAGCCTCATCTCGGCTTATAGAAAGTTTAATACTTAATATACCTATACCCTATGTATATATATCTTTAGATGTTGATGTGGATGATGAAATAGGTGATGAAGATGAACAATATAGATATTCAGTTATTGATGGACAGCAGAGAATTACTGCAATATATGAGTTTATGAAAGGCAAATACTCTTTATCTGGATTAGAAGTATTATCTCCATTAAACGATGCCTCTTATTCAGACTTACCTGCATTCTTAATAAGAAGATTAGAAGAAAGAACAATTAAATGTCTAAGAATAGATTCAACTATTGATCCTCAAGTAAAGTATGATATATTTGAAAGACTTAATACAGGTGCATTAAAGTTAGAATCTCAAGAATTAAGAAATGCAATTTACAGGGGACCATTTAAAGATCTCCTTATCGAATTATGTTCAAACATTGACTTTAAAAACACAACAAATCTTAGCAATAAAAAAGTAGCAAAAATGGATGATCAGGAGATAATTCTTAGATTCTTTTCTCTACACTATAACAATGGATATACAGACTATAAGAGTGGATTTAAGAAATTCCTCAATGATAAAATGGATTTTTTTAATGGCCTAGATGAAAATGAATTGAAAGATATGAAGCATAAATTTGAAGAAACATTCAAAAGAATTGCAAATAGCAAAATTGATATGCCATTTTCAAACTGGAATGTTGATCACACAACCGGTAAAATAAAGAAAAAATCAAGCTTCAATGTCGCTGTGTATGATACAGTTTGCAGGATATACTATTTAGGGAATGAAAAATTCACAAGAAATTCACTCACTAGCTTCTTATTCAAAGATTCTGGCTATGTAGAAGCATGTTCTGGAAGTTATAACGATATCTCAAAATTAAGAACCAGAATGACTAAAGCTACGGAGTTATATAAATAATGAGGCCGTTTACTGTCAACTATATAAGTAAGCTTAATGATCAATGGAGAGAGATTGATTGCATAATTGACTTGGCAGATGAACACATACACAACAATATTGATACATATAATAGTCTATGCCGTTCTGCTATGGTGTTATGTGTATCACATATGGAAAATTTTTATAAGGAATTAGTTAAAAACTTCATTTCAGATATAGATAAAATGGATTTTAAATTACTTCCAGATGCAATGAAAAGACAA
The DNA here is from genome assembly GCF_037996725.1 of Xenorhabdus entomophaga. NCBI lineage: Bacteria > Pseudomonadati > Pseudomonadota > Gammaproteobacteria > Enterobacterales > Morganellaceae > Xenorhabdus > Xenorhabdus entomophaga. The sequence continues at coordinate 2,667 of NZ_JBBMXH010000021.1, read as the reverse complement.
TTTTGCAAGCAGTTCGTTGGATATGAAGATAATAAAGAAAATAATAAAAAAATAACCAGCTTGATTAACGAATTAGAAAATCATGGTAACTTTAAAATATCTTATGACGCATTTCTGCCAAGCAAAAATAAAAATCCAAAGCCCAGTATAATTGAATCAATATGTGATAATTTAGGAACGAAGAAAATATTCGAAAAACTGAGTGGAACAATATTCGATAATGTATTTTCAATGACGGACAAGGAAATAGAAAGATTTGAAAAAATTATAGACACATCAGTAAGAAAAAGATTATCAAAACAAAAAATATTAGACAATTTCGTATTGATACAAAAAATAAAATCAATACAATCAAAGGATAGAAGTCTTTGGGAATCATTTTTTGATAATATTAATACAAAAAGACATGACATTGCACATGGTAATGTTTTTGAAAATTCAACATCTACATCAGAATTAAAGGTAATAAAAAATAAATGCAAAATTTTTCAAAAAATTTGTATTTCAATTATATTTTCAAACATTAATTAATATTCGGTTAAGTCCTCAAGAGAAATTAATTGCAAATTGGTGACCATAACCTGCTAATAATGTATTGATCTCATATTCCATTGTTTCCTGAGTCCAAGTGATAAAACGTCGCCAGTGGTATTTAGCCTCCCTCCAGACGATTTCAATCAGATTCAGCTCAGGACTGTAGGCGGGAAGGTAAAGTAAAAACAGGTTGTGCTCTCGTAACCAGCGACGTTTAATTTTTTCATCGATCCCATGATGGATAGGTGCATTATCTAACACGACAAATGTCAGGCGATGATCGCCTTGTTGGGCGACCTGCGCTAAAAAATCAATGACATCATTCCGCGTGACACTGTTTGATATTATCTGATAAAACAGTGTGTTATCAGTGTAATTTAGCGCACCTAGCACTGACCGTCTGACCGGGTTTTGCGGCTCTGCTTCATGGGGCTGACCTCGTGGACTCCATCCGTATTGCACCGGCGGGGAGGCGGAAAAACCGTAAGCGCCTAATTAACCCCACATACCTGACTGGTTAATCTTTTGTCATAGTGTGTTTTCTTTTATTGAGAAGGGGAACCACCATGACATTGACTGAAAAACAACAGCACTGGGCAGCGGTTATCGAGACCCGGAAACAGAGCGGGCTGACGGTGACTGCGTTTTGTCAGCACCATGAGATTAATCTCGCCACGTTTTACTATTGGTCCAAAAAATGCCGGCAACAGACTGAGCCTCAACACCTGCACCCGGTTGTGCTCGATGAGGCACTGAATGCCGGACACATCGTCACACTCTGCCTGCCTAATGGTATCCGGGCTGAGTTGCCGGCAGGGTTATCCACTACGCAGATCCGCCACTGGATTGAGGCGCTGCGATGATACCGTGTGGCACGATCTATATAGTGTCCGGTCACACCGACATGCGAAAATCTATCGACGGGCTGGCGGGGATCGTGGATGCCCTCGGCCTCGATCCGCTCAGTGACGCCGGATTTATTTTCTGCAACCGCCATCGCGATAAACTCAAGATTTTATTCTGGGATACCAACGGCTTCTGGCTTTACTATCGCCGGCTGGAAAGAGGCCGCTTTCAGTGGCCTGCACCGAAAACCGACGGGACGGTGCACATTACGCGCCCGCAACTGAACTGGCTGTTATCGGGGTTGACCCTCTCTCCTCCCCACGCTCATCAGCCCTTACGGGGATTAAAAGTGTGATCCGTGACCTTGATCTTACCTCCGGCTGGCTGTCACACTCCGGCTTTCCCCCGTGAGAGCCTGAATAATGACTGACCTGCCGGATGATATTGACCAACTGAAAGCCCTCGTCTGCCAGCTTCAGGCCGCGAATCAGGCGCAGGCGGAATCGCTGACTGAACTGCGTGCTCAAATCAAACAACTGCTCGAACAGCTCAACCTGAGCAAATCGAAACGCTTTGGCAAACAAAGTGAAAAAGCCGACAAAGGCACGTTCAACGAGGCGGAACAGCAGGATGTCCTGCCCAAACCGGCGCCTGCCCATCATAAAAAGGGCCGTCAGCCGCTGCCCGCCGGGTTAGAACGGGAAGTTCAGCGCCATACCCTGAATGCCCCGCATTGCGACTGTTGCGGCGAACCGCTGCACACCTGCGGCGTTGAGACCTCAGAAACCCTGAAAATCGTCCCGCAGAAAGTGAGTGTTATTCGTCACGAACGCACCAAATACGCTTGCCGGCAGTGCGAAAAGACGCAGACGCACAGCAAAATTATCACCGCCCCGGCGCCGCCCAGTTTGTTGCCCCGCACAATAGCCAGCCCGGACACGCAGGCCGCCATTGTCACGGCCAAATATGTCGATGCACTGCCCCTGTACCGGCAAACCGATATTCTGGCGCGTTCCGGTATCGAGATTAGCCGCAGCACGCTGGCGAACTGGTGTGTGCAGCTCGGCCGTCAGGTGCATGGGCTGGTCGAACTGATGCAGGCGCATCTGCGCAATGAACCCTTGATATGTGCGGATGAAACCCCCGTACAGGTGCTTCACGAAGGGGATCGCCCAGCGCAGAGCAAATCCTACATGTGGGTCTACCGCAGCGGCGAGTTTGCCGCTCACCCGGCGGTGATTTTCGACTATCAGCCAAGCCGCAGCGGGCGCTGTGTCGCTGACTTCT
>NZ_JBBMXH010000020.1:0-51645 GCF_037996725.1 Xenorhabdus entomophaga | reverse complement strand
CAGATAGTCCAGCGTAAGGGTCTGGCCTTCCGGCAGGATTTTGCGCGTCAGGTTGCCCCAGTCATCGTATTCATAACGGGTGATGTGGCCGCACGGGGTTTCCTCCTGCGTGACCAGTTGCTCGGCATTGTGGTGCCAGGTGGTAACATGCCCGTCCGGGTCGATAACCCGGGTCATCCCCGGCGCATACTCAAATCGCCCCGGATAATAACCGCCGCTGCCCACGGTATAGGTACAACGCCCCTGCGCATCATAGCGGTACTCCACGGCGGTCTGGTCACCGTCCGACCAGCGGCTGATCAGCCCCTGGTCATTGTATTCATAAAACAGGTGAAAATGCTGGGTGCTGTCAGCGTCCGCCAGCCAGCCGTTGTCGTGATAGCCGTAGCGTGCCATCACTTCATCCTGTTCGTTATCACGGCGGCGTATTTCTTCCAGCTTACCATCTTCACGGTACAGCAGCGCCAGGGCCGGGCCGTCACTGTGAGTGACGCCGGCCAAGCGATGTTCGTCACTGTAGTGGAACTGGATCCGGTTGCCGTACACATCCTTCAGGGCACCCAGTTGCCATTGCAGCCCGCCATCTTCGGCCGGTACCGGCACGGTGAAATGCTGGCTGACCGGATTGTTACGCTCCTGCAAACAAAAGCCTGTCCCGTCCCGGCTCAGCGTGAAGTTCGGGTGTTCCGGGTTTCGGCTGCGCTGCTCATGCGGCATCAGAATAAAGTAAAGGCATGCGCCTTCGGTAGTACGGATGGCGATTTGGTCGCCATTGATCACCGCACTGCCCGAAAAGGTGTCGGTCCAGTTTTCACCCAACAGCCCCCGTTCGCCCGGTGACCAGCTGCGCATAAAGGTGAGGGGAATGGTCTGTCCCAGTTCGATATCAATGCGCTGGTCAAACAACATGCCGGTTGTCACGTCGATAGGGTCTTTACAGAAGAAACGTTTGGAGGCCTCCTGGTAACGTTTTGCCCCCTGTGTTTCAAGGTAGCCGCGTCTCGCACTCTGACAGCGTTCGGATAAATCTTTTTTGACTGCCTTGCCGGCTGTATTGGCCCCTTTTTGGGCGCCGTTCAGCACCCTGGCGGCACCGCCTTTCATACCACGCCCGGCATTGCTGATGCGCTTTCCCGCCTGACTGACACGATTTTTGGCGTTTGCTGCCACCTGTTTCACATGGTTTTTGGCCGCGCTGGCGGCCACTTTTGCCCCCGCCCTGGCGCCTTTTGCCGCACTTTGGGCCGCCCATTTCGGGTTTTTGGCCGCTTTTTGTGCCCATTTTTTGGCGTTCTGCGCCGCCATCTTCGCGCCCGTGAGCACCGCCTTCGCATCCCGGATATTGGATTTGGCCTCTTTCACCGCCAGCCTCAACAGGGCTTTTCGCCCGCCCTTGGTCAGGAGCTTGAGGCCGACTTTCATCAGTCCCCGCTGGGGGGGCACCAAAAATTCTACCGCCACCAGCAGCGCCCGCTGCCAGGGCGAGAATTCTTCGGCAATGTCCATGTAGGTGCCCTGCCCGGAGCCGATAAGGACGGTACTCGCCCCGCCCTTGATGGTCGCCCCGCACACCAGTTTGTCCCCCTCCCGCGCGGCCGCCTGGCTATTGATAAACACGGTTTCGCTGCCTTGCGCAATCAGCGACCCGGGGTGTTTACTGCATCCCGATGTATCGACTTCGGCGCGGGCCGCCTCTTTCCCCTCGATTTTGACGTTTTTCGACCCGGACGTCAGCGCCCCGTCCGGTGAGCACACACTGTCACACATTCGCGTCACGGCGGCACTGGCATTGGCGATAGTGCCGGCCATTTTGCTCACGATATAACCACCAACGAGCAGCCCCCCGATCGGGCCCAACAGGAGACCGACCGCCCCGATAACCGCCGCCGCAATCAGGGCACCGGCGACTACCCCCGCCAGCGCGGCCAGAAAGCTGCTGTGCTGGATAGGGTCATCGACCCGGGCCGCTTTCGGCCCGTTGCCCCCCTTGGCTGACGCGGTACCGGCTCGAACGGCGGCCATTCGGGCGGCGCGTACAGCCGCCCCTTCCAATAATCCCATGGCTGGCCTCCTGTCAGGCAGCGTTAAAACTGCTCACCACACGCAGCAGAACATTGCGCCGGCTGTCGTTAAACGGCTGTGTTGAGGTCAGGTTAAAAGCCAACAGTTGATCACCCCTGATTTGTAACACCACGATCTGGTGCATCTCACCCTCCGGGCTCTGCCAGTGGTAATCCAGCCGCCATGCCAGCTCGCCGCTCAGTTCCATCTGCGACCGTCCCTGCTCCTGATACCCCGGCAGGTGGGTGACGAACTGGCTCAGCGTCTCTTCGTAAAAGCTGGCGTGGTCGGTCCCCACCGGCACCGGCGTGCGGTTAATCACCAGATTCGCCCCGCTCTCGTCGGGCAGGACAAACACGTGCATCGATTCGTCGCGCCAGTCGGCCGGGATTGTCAGGGTGCCTTCTTTCATTGGGTAAGTTTGTGCGCTCATGGCGTTTCCTTTTTCTCTTTGTTTATTTGTCAGTGAAATGGCGGGGTCAGTCCGCCGTTAATTCAGGGTGATCAGCGTGCCGTTGATAAACACCCCTTCGGCGTTCATCAAAATCGTGTTGTCGTTAAAGGCCAGCGCGATCCCTTCGGTGTCCAGCTGGATTTGGCTGTTCCCCACCATCAGGCTGATCGCATTGGCCGCTTTATAAAACTGGGTGCCCGGCTCTTCCCCTTTCTCCCCCTCCGTCACGACAACGACCGAACTGGCGGCCGTACTGCGGGTCTGGCAGATTTCTTCCGACAGGTTGCCTTGTGCCACTGTTTTTTGTTCATCCCCCGTCTGGATGGTCAGCGTCCGGTTCCCCTTTTCCACCACCAAACTCTGGTTGTCTTTCACCGTGGTGTGCATGTCCTTCTGCGCATGCAGCGACAGCCGTTCACTGCCTTTCGCATCCTCAAACAGCAGCTCGTTGTACCCTTCCCCTTTGTGGGTCTTGGAGCGGAAGGCCATCTGGGTTTTGCTGCCCGGCAGCCCGCCCGGCGGGATGTTGCTGGCGTGATAGGTGCGCCCGGTGACGATCGGCTGGTCCGGGTCGCCGTGCAGGAAGTCCACCACCACTTCCTGGCCGATACGGGGGATGGCCAGCATGCCCCAGCCCTGTCCGGCCCACGGCTGGGTGACGCGTATCCAGCAGGAGCTGTGGTCATCACTGTTGCCGTAACGGTCCCACGGAAACTGGAGGCGGATGCGCCCGTACTGGTCACAGAAGATTTCTTCCCCCGCCGGGCCCACGACTTTGGCGATTTGCGGGCCGTCAACCACCGGTTTCGGCAACGGGGCCGGGCGCCAGCTCTGGTTATGGCGGATAAAGCTGAAATGGCTGTGCAGGGTGGTGCCGCTGTCACCGGTGGCGGTTTCCCGGGCCTGCGGCTGGCTGCCGGAGTGGCTGGCCCCCACAACCTGCCACGGCTGGTTGAGGTCAGGGCGCGGGTGGTTGGTCAGGGTGAACAGCCGGCCCGGCTGGACCGCGATGGCGTGTCCGCTGCCCTGCCCCATTACGGCGTCGTTGCGCAGCGCTTCAAGGCGGTAGCGGGTGAAGGCTGCGCCGTGCGCTTCGTCCTTAAAGCGGCCCGGGTAGTCGTAATGCTCGTAATACATCTCCTGCAGGGTTTCTTCCTTCATCTGCGCCCGGAACTCGGCCCCCCAGGCCGGGTTTTTGAAGGTGTAGTCTTTGAGTTCAACCTGGGCCGGGCGCACCTGTGCGCTGTAGGTCAGGCTGCTCACGGAAGGCTCGCCCAGGGTGCTGCCTTCGCCGGGCTGATAAGGGATGACGATGCCCGGCGGGACGGAGCCGGCATCGTCGGCAAACACCAGGGTGTTACGGCCGTTACCGCATTCAAAGAAGTAGAAGATGCCCTCTTCCGCCGTCAGGCGTTGCAGGAAAACAAAGTCACTTTCCTGATACTGCACGCAGAATTCCCGCTCGGGATGCGGATGGCGCAGGCTGAACACCACGTCGCGGATGCCGTGCTCTTTCAGGAGGGTGGTGACGATGGTGGCAATGTCCTGCTGCTGGAAGATGCGCGAGTTCTGGCGCAGGGTCGTGCGCCACAGGTCAGGGCGAATGGTCATCTGGTAGGTGGTCTGGTGCAACCCGGTGTTACCCTGCTCAAAGCGGGCCACCATTCCCGTGATGCTGCGCTGTTCAACGCCCTCCTGCAGGATGGTCAGGGTCGCGGCGCGGTCAAGGACGGCCGGAAAGTCAATGGCCGGGTCGGCACTCGCCAGCCCGACATTCAGGTGGAACGGCTGGGAAAAGCCTTCCGTCAGGTCGAAGTCGGTGACGACAAAGGTCTGCGGCGGCAGCCCCGCCGCCGCCTAACATGGCACCGGCTTTTTGCAGGGCTTTGGTTGCGGCGTTCTGGCCGCTGGCGGCCCTGGCCGCTGGCGGCCCGTGCCGCCAAGCCCTGGCCGCCCGCCGCACTCTGAGCGCCGCTGACAAAGCCGTCGGTGCTGCCGGCAATGCCGCCTCCGGCACGGCCGCCGCTTAAGCCCCCCGGCATCCCCGCCACCTGCTGCACCATTTGGGCGGCCTGCTGCCCCTGCCGGACAAGGGCCTGCCCTTTCTGAAGTTTCGCAATGCGCTTTTTCATCGACATACTGTGTCTCCCTGATTAATGCCCGCCGTCAGTGCTGACGGCCTGTTCATGGCGTTGGGTACTGCTTTCGCTATTTTTTTCAATCTTGTTATCGGTGCGGCTTTCCCGCGGGTCTGTCGCCTGACGCAGCCGGTCATAGCGGCCGAGCAGGGCGTTAAAGCGCTCATCGATGCCTTTCAGCAGCACCGGCGGGGCGGACTCGCCTTTCGCCGCGTAGACGCTCAACTGACGCAGCAGCTCTTCCAGCGGGATGTCACTGCCGTGGCTGCGCTGAATGTCATAGATGGCGGTTTTCAGGTAGGACAGCGTGAAGCTGCCGCGGGTCCGCTCCTGCAACAGGATTTTGTCCGCCAGTTGCTGAAGCTGGTCGCGGGTGGTGTTCCAGCTTCCTTTCAGGGGCACGCTGTCAATACGGGCAGCCATCGCCTGTTCCCACTGGCGGGTGATGTGCCGCTGGCTCGGCGACGCGGGCCAATGTTGTTCAGCCGTGCCTTTCAAGGTGCGGGCAGCTTCCCATGTTGCCAGCGGGGGTGTTTCCGCCAGCCTATCCAGCTGGTTCTGATAATTTTCCAGTTCGGGCCGATACAACCAGGCCAGCCGGGCCCCTGTGGGTTGGGCCGTGATGGCGTTGAGTTGTTGTTGCAGCGGTTTGTAGAACAGCAGCCAGCTGCCCACCAAAACCAGCAACCCCAACAAAGCCCCGAGGCCAAACCCTTGCCATGCATTTAAACCTTTCGGCGGTTGTTCAGGAAATTGGACGTGAACCCGCTGTGGGTGCCCGGCCGCTGGCGGGCTGTCAGTGCGCGGCGGTGGCGGCGGTGGCGGCGCAGTTTCCTGTTCCGCTTCCGATTGTTGGGACAGATAGACTAAAGGCGGCATCTGTACCGGCTGTGACGCCGGTTTGGCGACTTGCCGGGGTTTTTCCAGCTTCTTCGCTGAGTTCTGGAAGAACCACAACAAGTTCTCAACACGCGGCAGGCGTTTCAGGTCGGATTGCTGTAACCGGTCGATAATCAGCTGGAGTGCCCGTTCAGCGCGGTAAATCATCCGCAGGTCACCGGCGGCAAAATCCAGCTGACGTAACACACTGCCGGTACGGGTGTGGAACCACTCCAGCAAGTCAGTCCGTACCTGCGGCTGAGGCGGCCACAGCGTGTCCCATTCGCTGACGATAACCCCGGCCAGCAGTTCACAGCCTTCAGTGAAACCCGCCAGCCCGTTCAGTTGCATCCGCGCCAGGGTGTAGTAAATCGCCGTCTGCAAATCGACGCCGTTGGTTTTGAATATCGTCAGGGACAGGGATTCCACCAGCGGCCAGTTGACTTCCGGTTGCGCCGGATGGCTGGTTTTGTTGATTTCATCGCGGATAACGGCAAATTCCGGCAGGTTCAGCGGACTGCCGCCCGCCCGGATGATGAGATTTTCAGGGTGCCCGCTCATATTCTCGCTTTTCTCCTTAAAAAAACCCCTGCCCGAAGGCAGGGGGAGGTACAGAAGGTCGTCACCTTAATAGAGGGTGTCCGGCAGTTTGAACTGGCTGAATAGCCCGCCCGCAAATGGATTGTCCGATTCGTCAACGTAGATGCGGTAGGTCATCTCACCCCCGTCCACGTTGAAACGCACGTCAAAGAAGCCCGGCTGAACGTTGGTCAGCTTACCGCTGTTGATCAGTCTCAACTGGGCCCACGGCCCCGTGAAGCTGATGGCGCGCGGGGCCTGATTGCTTCGGTCCGGCATCAGGGTCAGCTTGCTTTCGGTGCCGGCCCGCATGGAGTTCGGCCAGACCAGACGCGCCACATTGCTGCGGCCGTGAGAGTAATCCACCAGTTGGCCGTCGAGGTTCAGCAGGGCGCGGCGTTTGTTGCCGGTCAGGCTGACGGGTTCGATGGCAAACTGCGTGCCGAGGCCGTTCTGCGGGGTAAAGAAGGTGGTCCGGATACGATTCGCCGTTTCCAGCTGTTTCATCACATCCGGCCGGATCAGGATCTTGCCGTCCGTGCCCGTGGTCAGGCCATTATCCACAAACGGTTTCAGGCTCTGTTGGTAGAAGACATCCAGTGTGCCGCCCGGGCGGAAGAAGCGCTCAAACTCACTCAACGGCACTTCTTCACGCGCGTTAGGGTTGAACGGATAGCGGCCCGCCAGATAGGTCTTGTACTGTTTGACCACGGAGTCGTTCCACTCCACTTCCAGCGAACGTATCGCTTCCATCATCACCACACGCCACGCCTGTTCAGCCAGCTCACCCACCCAGCGGTTCAACGGCTCCGGCAAGGTTTTCGCCATCTGCTGCACTTCAAAAATGGCATCACTGTTGTTCTTGTCCAGACGCATCTGCACCGCTTGCAGGGCGGCTTTGCCCGGTACCGGCGAGTTCTGGATCGCCAGCAGGTAACGGTGCAATGCCGTCAGTTTTTGGTAGACACTTTGCAGTGTGCTGCCCTTGTCACCGCGTTCAACCAGCACCCCGGTTTCCGGCGCAAAGTCATGGCTGATGCGGTTTAACAGCTTATAATCCGACTGCGCCAGCAAAGCATCTTTTTCCTTTTGGCTCAGTGAATTACCCATCACCGGCGGGTTGGTGTTATCACTCAGGATTTGCAGTGCCCGCTTGACAGGCTGCTCACCACTGATCACCTGTTCGATGGCACTGATGGCCTGCGGCAGATCATCAAAGTCACGTATTTCGAGGTTATTCATCGACGCCCGCCATGTGGCGGTGTACTCGGCCAAATACAGTTCATTGATTTCGCCCTGAATCCTTTCCTGATCTTCTTCACTGTACTGGTCGTTATGCTGTGATAATCCCGTCTCGTTGGATTTATCTTGATTATTCTTTGTGATGTTCAGTACCCAGCTATCCATCTCGGTCAGTTTCGTCAGTTCACCTTTCTGCCGGACGAAGTAATCCATCAGACCGTGGCGGGTCAGTAACTGGGGGATCACCAACCGTTTTTCGTTGCTGGCAATAAACACGTCGTCAAAGCTCGGGCCAATCTGGTCACGCAGGTTGATTGGCGCTGACAGTACGTCCTGTGCCTTGATCCGCAGGTTCTGGTAAACCCGTTGTTTGACGGAGAGGGTTTTCAGCTCCTGCTGGGCCTGTCGCATCGGCTTCACAAACGGGGTGAAGCGATCGATAGCGTCCTGATCGCCTTTATCCCGCTTCTCTTTCCAGTCGGTCGTATCCAGAGCGTAATCCAGATGAGTCAGCAACGCTTCCTGCACATTACGCTGGCCGTGAAACGCTTTACTCCAGCGCTCACGCATGTACTGCTCGACCAGCCCATTATTACGTTTGCTTTTATCTTCCATCATGCGCATCACACGCAGGATCTCGAGTTTTTCCTCACTGCCTGCCGGGGCGTTATTCAGATCATCCAGCAGCCCCTGCATCAGGGACGGCAGGAAACGCTGTTCCAGCAGTTCTACGTAGGTGCTTTCCACACGTTGCCCAACACTACTGCCCTGATACAACGCCATGTCAGTCAGGAAGGATTTGTTTTCACGGTGGTTGCCGTAAGCCAGCGTCGCGTCACGGATCGGGTTAAGCTGTGACAACTGGAGGTTACCGTAGCGGTCATCGCCTTGCGGCGGGGGAATGGACAGGAAGTTTTTCGCCTGTGCCAGTACCTCTTCACCCGCCCGATAGTTTTTCTGGTAGAAATAATGCCAGCCGCCCCACATCGCCATGATGACCAGTGCGCTCACCGTGGAGAAGGTATACAACTGGCGGCGGTTGCGGCTCAGCCAGATACGGTTTTCAGCCGCCAGATTCGGCTCTGCCAGTAAAACATCTTCAAACAGGGAGTGGGTGAAGTACGGCAGGGTGTCGCCCGCTGGCCAGGTCGGGAACGCCTGCGAGCCCAGATGATACTGCGCCGAAGCAGATTGGGTGAACAGGTCGTCCATCTGCCCTACCTGATGCGCCGAGGTCAGATAAACCCCGCGCAGGGTCGGGCGATGGTGTTCGTCGTTATACAAAATGTCATCCAGCATCTGGACGATATAGCTGTACAAGCCCTGAATCTGACGGGTGAAACTGAACAGGGCGCTGCGCTGGTTGGCATCCACATTGTTCAGCATCATGTCTGGCATGGCCGTGTTCAGGTTGTTCATCCACTGCTTCCAGAACTGTTCCAGTTCACCGCGCCACGCTTTTTCATCACGGTTATTCAGGCTGAATGTCACACCGAGGATCTCGTCACGCAGTTTGCGATCCAGTGACTGGTACATCGCTTCAAAGCCGTACAGCAGGTCAATTTTGGTCATGACCAGATAGAGCGGTAACTGGCTGTGGAAGGTCAGACGAATGTCTTGCAAACGCTGGTGAATTTCACGCACGTAACGTTCACGCTGTTCGCGGCTATCCGTCAGCAGGCGCAGGGTATCAACGGTCAGAATAATCCCGTTGAGTGGCTGGCGCTGACGGTTTTCGGTCAGCCAGTTCAGCAGCGATTCCCACAGGCGGCTGTTGATTTGTGGCTTGTCACTGTTAAGCGGGACGGGCTGGTCAATCAACTGGCCTTTCGGATCGATGATGACCGCTTTTTCCCCCAACCAGCAACGCAGCATCAGTGGAATGTCTCCATCCTGACGCAGATATTCCGGTGCCGCGATTTCGGATAGCTTATAGCCTTCCTTAATCAGTGAGGTTTTACCGCTCTTCTGGCTACCGATCACCATGTACCACGGGCGTTCGTACAAGTAATTGTACGAGTCCAAGTGGCGTTGCAACTGGGATTTCCAGTGGTCGAGGTAGCGATCCTGATGTTCAATATCTACCCGAACCGGATCTACCACTTTCAGTTCAACGTCAAGATTGAGTTTTTCCAGTGTCCGCAAGCGACGCCACGCTTTCATGCCAATCCAGAACAGCACTATCATGATGATGATGGCGGTTGCCAGCCAGCGGGCCGCGAGACTTTCCAGCGGATAGTCATTGCGGATGTTCCATTCTGGTCCCCACCACCAAACCGCTATCAGGAGCAGGCAGGGGATAAGCGCCAGAATCAGTGCCATTGTAGCCTTGAGACGTGGCAACGACTTAAACTTCGACAGCGCCGGTAAGGCCGATTTCAAAGGTGCCAAAGATGACAAAGAGGGCCATTTCATGGGTTAACGCTCCTGTTTGAAGCCGTATCCTTAGAGGAGGAAGGAAGTTTTTCAGCCAGTAAAGTCAGTAGGCCGGGTTCCCATTGAGTGAGTAACATGTGTTGTCCAGTGTGTAACAAGTTCCGGTAATGCTGTTGAGCCAGCGCTGTCATGCCCGCTTCTTCAAGCAATTGGGCATTGAGCAATTGACCGTAGAATTGATCCCGTGGCTCAGTAAGCTGTTGCTGGTGTTCTTCCAACATTTTCAGGGCCGCTTCTAACCCCTGTTGCTGGAAACACTGCCAGATAGCTTCCTGATCAGCAGAAACGGAACCGTTGCCCGTTGCCGCTGGTTCAGGTGTGAGCCAGTTGAGGGTTTCTGGAGAAATAAACGGACTCATGTCGGAAAAACTTAAGGTTTTCAACACAGGTAACCGTTCCAGAAATGCGTTCAGTTCGTCACGAATGGCCAGCGCGACGTTCACATAACCCAATTGTGCTGCGGCCTGTGCGGCGATGACATGCCCATCCAGCCAATAAGGTGCCAGCGTCAGGCTTTGTTCAATTTGCCGGAGCAATTTGTTGTCCGCCGTCGGCAATCGCGCCAGATAATCGGCTGTGCGATCCGCAGCAGTCGGTGCCAACGGGGTTTTTCCTGTCGCATTCGCCATGGGTGCCGTGGTAATGGTGTGCCAGACAGCGTGACGGCGCAGGGAGTAACCAATGGGAGATTCGGGATGCCGTTCACACAGCAAGTCGGCTACCGTCATCAGGGTCTGCTTCCACGCTTTTTCGCTTGAGCTGTTGACGTCCACTTCTGGCATCGGCGCAGCTGCGTAGGTCTGGGACGTGGGTTCCCCGGACTCCATCGTGGATGCCGGCGCAGTCGCTACCGGAGCCGGTTTTGGGGCTGTCGGTGCGGTTTCTGGCTGACGGTTATAACGAATACGCAGTTGATCAACTTCTTTGGCAAGTTCCGGTTCATTGGCATGCCAGCATTGAGCCAAGTGTGCAAATGCACCTTGTGCATCATCCCGTTCATTTTTGTTCGCCCGTTCAATGAAACTGCCTTGCGCGGACTCAAAACGCTTGAGTACCTGCTGCGCCAGCCGACGCTTTATCAGCGGTTTGACTGGCCAAGCCTTTTCCCAGTAGTTTTTGACATACTCGGTCAATAATTCCAGGGCGAGGATCAACTCAGCCGCATTGCCGGCATGTTGCAAAGTACGCAACAGGTGCACCATCAACCGGAAATCCTTGCAGTTTTCGCTCAACAGTTGCAATGCCTGCCGCTGGATCTCTTCAATATCCAACGAACTATGCGACAGCGAGCCAAATTTGATCATTTCGCCGTCAATGTATTCCCATGAAGGTTCACCATCTCCCAGCGCTTTGCCAATCTGTTCATCGGACAAAGGAGCCAACAGAGAGCCGAACCAGTCAAATTGTGTTCTGATGTCCATGTCGATTACCAACGACAAGCAGCGCGCAATGGTTTGGCTGCCTGCTCCAACTGAGAAATGTTAAAGGTTATCTGGTGACCATTACTGCCCGTAATGGTCACCCGTTCGCTGTTCATCAGGCGCTTGATTTCCTCAATGCCCGGTAAGCCACGGCTGGATTCCCATAAGTAACCGTGTTCGCGCACAAACCATTCCGTTCGGTACTCGGCTTTATCTGTTGTCACGGTGACAACACCGGATTCCACGGCTTTAGGCAGTGCCACCTGCAAACGGGTGATACTGTCGATGCAACTCAGCATTAATACGGGACGCGGGGGTGCTACCCCAAGCGCGGGCGTGGTCAGGATAACCGGGGCCTCACCGTTCTCTCCCTGCTTCACTATGAAATCAGTGGAGTAATCGGTGCGTTTCATCTCCTGTTCCATCGCCTGCCGCCATGAAGGCCCCATATTTTCGATAGGAATTTGTACAGTTTTGAACTTGAGGTTATTCAACGCACTGTCATAACATGCCAGCCGGATAAGAGGAGAAGGCTCAAAACGGCAGTTATACAGTTCATCTAAATTTTGTTCTTCCTTTACCGCGACTGCTTCCTTTGGTTCTACCACCGCCGCAAGCTTAGGATTCCCTGCCAATGACGCGAGTAATGAGCTGATAATTAAAACAATATTCATAATCTACACCCGTATTTAGCCAGTTTGTAAACCAACGTCCGCTGGGCAATGCCCAAGCTTTGCGCAATCAATCGGGTGTCGTTACCAAACTGACGCTGACGTTGAACCAACACGGCGCTTTCAAATTCTTCTATGGCCTTTGGCAGATTATCGATATGACTGTAATCCACGGAGATACTGCTGACTGCCGCTGGGTTTTTCGATTCACTCAGGGAAGCCAGCAGTTCATCCAATTGTTTTTCTTTCTGGCGTTGAACCTGAAATACCTGGCGGATTTGGCGTAACTGTCCACGCAGTTGTTCGAGTTCCTGCAATTTTTTCAGGCGATGTTGCATAACATGGCAATAAATGCCGAACATGTTTTCATTGTTGGTGAAATGGTTGACATTTTCGGCAAATATGGCGATTACACCGCAAGCCTGCCCGTTGCAGTCAAACAGGGGAATGCCGTACAACCCACAGTTATGCGGTAACTCTGCAATAAACGTGCGGAAGTAAGGATCATCAATGCGCGCCCCGTGATTAAGGGAATCCCAAACTGTTGGGGTTCCCTTGCGTAATACTTGTATCAACGGATTATTGACGTCATCGATAGCCACATGCAGCCGACGTGAATTGGTCTGCTGAGGTTCCGGCAGGTTGTAGCTTTCCAGCCTGTTTTCAGTGATGTTAAGCAGGAAAACCAACAGGGCATCAAAACGCGAGCTATGGCTGACCTGCAAAAAATGGTCAACCAGTTGTTCTATAGTGTCATCGTCCAATAACGCTAACGCGCTTTTCAGCCGCTGTTTCATTATTCTGCCTCCTCAACCTCTGCCTGAAACTCGTGCTCTGCTACGGTTAAGCGGATAGCGCTGATTTGTGTCCCCGCAGCCATTTTCTGCAACAGCAGTAATGAAACCGGCGGTAACAGTGCGCCATCAATGATGGACTCCAGCATACGGGCACCGTTTTCTGCACGGGTAGCACGTTGCAGGATCTCTTCCGAGACTTCATCACTGATAGTGACTTCGGCGTTGAAACGTTGAGTCAGCAGCGTATACAGTCGGGCCAGTTTGCTCTGAATGATGGTTTTCAGTGTTTCATGGCCCAGCGGCAGATAAGGAATCACTTCCATACGTGCCAACAGTGCCGGCTTGAAGAATGCCGCCAATTCGGGATAAAGCAGGTCGTTGAGCTGATCCGGCTGTTCAGCATTGTCTATGATGGTTTGGTAGCCCAGATTAGAAGTCAGGAAGAACACGACGTTTTTACAGTCGATGATGCGCCCTTCTCCATCAGCCAGTTCCCCTTTGTCGAACGCCTGATAGAACAGGTTCAGTACATCCGGGTGCGCTTTTTCCACTTCGTCCAGCAAAACAACGGAATACGGTTTCTGGCGGATAGCTTCGGTGAGCACGCCACCTTCTCCATAACCGACGTAACCCGGAGGTGAACCAATCAGGCGGGAAACCGTATGTTTCTCCTGAAACTCAGACATGTTGATGGTGGTGAGGTATTGGCGACCACCGAACATCAGTTCCGCAATTTGCAGGACAGTTTCGGTTTTACCGACACCGCTTGGCCCCACCAACAGAAATGCCCCCAGAGGACGACCGGGACGGCGCAAGTCCGCACGGGCGGTCAGCAGGTGTTTATGCAGGCATTGGATTGCCGTTTCCTGCCCTTTGATGCTTTGCCCCAAGTGAGTCGGCAGTTCAGTGACGATGGACAGTTCGCTCTGTGACAAGCGGTTCAGTGGAACGCCTGTCCACTCAGCAATGACCGCCGCAATCTGGGTTTTGTCCACGTGTGGAGAAACCAGAGTTTGTTTCTGCTGTAGCTCTGCCAGTTGTGCGTTAAGCACCGCCAGTTTTTCGATCAGGGATTGTTCATCGGTAGAGCGCTCACCGGCAGTTTCTTCGACTGCTTCAGCTGCTTCGGCTTCTTCAACGGCCTTGTCTTGCTCGTCCGCTTCATTTTCTTCCGCGTTTTCAGCAACTTCTTCAACCGCTTTTTCAACGGTGGTTTCGGCCGTTTTTTCTGCATCAGCCGATAAAGAATCATCAGCCAGCAATTGGCTGCGCAGGTCGATGATCTGTTTCACCAATTCCTGTTGCTGTTGCCAGTTACTTTCCAGCTCAGCAAGTTGCCCCTGAATCTCTTTCTGCTGGTTTTGCAGCTCTTCCAATCGCTCCGCATGGACGTTCAGCCCCATACGCTGCTCTCTTTCCAGCACGTCGATTTCCATTTGCATCTGGTGCAATTCGGTCGTCAACGAAGAGATCTGACGTGGTGGTGAAGTCAGGTTGATAGCAACACGGGCACAGGCCGTATCCAGTACATCAATCGCTTTATCCGGCAATTGACGGCCGGAAAGATAACGGTCACTCAATACCGCAGAGGATTTCAGCGCTTCATCATCAATCAGAACACCATGTGCCTGTTCATAAATGGCACGCAGGCCACGCATGATAACTGTGGCTTCGTCTGCGGTTGGCTCAGAAACTTTCACCAGTTGGAAGCGACGGGACAGGGCAGCATCTTTTTCGAAATACTTTTTGTATTCACTCCATGTAGTCGCCGCGATGGTTTTCAGTTCGCCACGTGCCAGTGCAGGTTTCAGCAGGTTGGAGATATCCAGACCACCCGCTTGGTTACCGGCACCAATCAGAGTGTGGGCTTCATCGATAAACAGGATGATGGGCTTTGACGACTGGCTAATTTCAGCCATGATGCCTTTGAAACGTTTTTCAAATTCACCTTTAACCGCAGCACCCGCCTGCAATGCCCCAAGATCCAGTGTCATCAGTTCACTGTTGCGCAATTTATCCGGTACGCGATCGTTAATGATGCGCAATGCCAGACCTTCAATCAGGGCACTTTTACCTACACCGGCTTCACCGACAACGATAGGGTTGTTTTTGCGACGACGGCAAAGAATGTCGATCATCAGATCGATTTCATTATCACGGCACAAAACCGGATCGAGTTTGCCCTGACGGGCTTGTTCGGTCATGTTTTGGGTAAAGCGAGCCAGCAGGCTGTCGCTGTTTGCCGGATGTACCCCCTGCCCCTCTTTATCGCTGGCAGCAAAAGGTTGCTCGGCAGAGCCATTTGTCCATTCAGCAAAATTCTGGCGGAGCAATTCACGGTTGATACCCGCCAGCAAACGCGCAGTTTGTGGTGCCAGATAACGCAGTGGGCTGAACAGCAACGCAATCAGCATAACGCCGCTGCGCAGTTCGCTGTGCT
This sequence comes from Xenorhabdus entomophaga, assembly GCF_037996725.1. Taxonomy (NCBI): domain Bacteria; kingdom Pseudomonadati; phylum Pseudomonadota; class Gammaproteobacteria; order Enterobacterales; family Morganellaceae; genus Xenorhabdus; species Xenorhabdus entomophaga. The sequence continues at coordinate 36,527 of NZ_JBBMXH010000020.1, read as the reverse complement.
GCATTTCTGTAGAGGCCAGCAGCCAACTATCCTGCAACCACTCCACCAGCATCGGGGAGAAATTGGGGTAAGCCTGCACAATCGACTGATGATGCGTCATCACCTGATCGAGTTGTTCTTTCACTAGATCTTTATCAATGTCTACTTTATTTAGAATCAGTCGCACATCACTGAGTGGGGTATCGATCATGTGAAGCAGCAGTTGTGCAACTGTGATTTCAGGTTGTTGCTGACTGACGCAAGATGCCGCCGCCGCTTCCAGTGCATGGCGGGTCATCGGGTTTAAACGATTTACAAGAGTGGGCAGATCAATCTGAATCATGGCGACTTCCTATCTCAATAAGTTACTTAGCTGCTTTAATATGTCTTGGGTCTGATCACCGAGGCGAATGGCATAGAAGCTGTAAATGGCAATCAGCAAACCTGCGCTGATACAGAACAGGTGTTTGATAGTCCATCGTCTGCTCAGGCGATAACGCGCATCACTCTCGTTGATATTGACGTACAGCGTGGTCGGCGGCGCATCTCCGCGCAGTGAGTGAAGCTGTTGTTGCAAGCGGCGGAACAGGCGCTCAAAGTCATCGCTTTTCTGGGTGCTGACTTTGTAACGTCCGCGATATCCCAGACAGAGACAGAGGTAAATGAACTCCAGCAGATGCTGGTAACGCTGCGCCTCTCCCATTAAGCGTTCAAGCAACACGAAAACTTTCTCACCTCCCCAGGTTTCATTGTGGAAGTGAACCAGCAGTGATTGCTTCAACCAGCCATTCTGACTGTTCCAACCGTGCCCCAACGCGGTTTCATCAATGAAGGTGCACAGTACGTAACGAAATGAAACAATCGCGCCGGGTTCATAACCCTTCGTTTGCAGAAACTGCTCAATGGCTCGAATGTCAGTCACAACCTGTTGGTAAAGCTTGTCCGGCAGTGCCTGATCATTCATGTCCTGTAAGCGTAAAACCATCCCCAACAACGGGGTGGCGGCATCGATCATTGGGTTGAGGCTTTCACCCCGCAACGGTAGCTGGTACTGATGCTGAAATGTTTTCAGCGTTTCAGACTTTTCCAGCGACAGACTGTCAACATTGATATCACTCATGATTATTCCTTACCGCCCCTGATAGCCCAGAGCTGCATATCTAAGTCAGGGAAATCCCCTGATACGTGGAATGCGATGGAATTTCCCTGCTGGATTTCTTTCCATGCCGGGCTCTTCTGATCCAGACGGAAGTAGGTATATCCAGAGTGATACGGCAACTGGCGAGGTGCTGCGGACAGTGCAATCAATGGCACGCCCGGCAACTGAACGCTGACCAGATCGCGGATTTTTTCCATCGAAGTGACTTTGGTTTGCTGAACGAACTGACGACGCAATTGTTCCTGCGGCGTGCTGGCGCTGATTGCCAGTACGAATTCGGCTTTACGCAGCAGATCGTTGTCGTGGAGCGTTGCCACACGGATACCGCCTTCGTTCTGTTTCAGGGCAATCGACGTTGCACGCGGTGTCAGAACGACGTTCAACGCATCACGGATTGCGTGCATTGCATCCTGAAAAGTATCTGTCAGGTTATTGTGGTCATACGCCAATACATTCCCCGGCAGGCGGCTTGCATCGGTGAAGGTTCTCAGCTCACCACACGTCTGGAGCAGTTCGGTATATAAATGCAGCGGGTGCAGAACGGTTTGTTTTGCATAATGGTTGAACAACGGCTGAACACGGTTAAGCAATTGCAGCATCATAAATTCCGCGACATCCGCAACACCTTGCTGACCCGGCGAACCGATACGTTTAGCCAGTGTTCTTGAACGCTCTGTCAGCAGGCCATCGATTTCCACCATGAAACGCTTGAGCTTGTCAGCCACGAAGATCGACAAACACGTCGGGATAAATTCGTTATCCAGAACGATAGTGCCGTCTTTTTGTTTTTCTTTGATACGGCACAATGGGATCGCAGTGTACGCACTCATATCCTCTGAACCTTGCATCAGGACTGGCGTCAATTGAGCAAGGTTAAGCATGAAGGCATCACCGCCCTTGGTATGCAGGTCACGAATATCCGTCGGCAGTTCCCGATAACGCACCGCACTCTGGATTTCTGCATCCCGATCAGCAATTTCCCGGATGGTATCGCTGGACATGGGTAACGCCAGATAAATATCTTTGCTTTTCAGGTCATTGATATTTTCAATATCCAGCGGTTTTGGCAGCAAGTCCTGGCTGGGTGCCGAAAATAAGGTGCCATCAGGCATAATGCCGCTGGCTTCGGTAATCCCAATGCGTCCCAGTTTAAGCAGATCATCATTGATGCTCAGAGAGCTGAAACCATGCGCATAAGGTGTCAATACTGAAACAAGGCTATGTGCCAAATAATCAATGTGTTTTTGTTGTTGCTGAAAATGTTGTGGCTTGATGAATAATCCTTCGTGCCAAATCACCCGATTTTTACCTGGCATGATTACTCCTCCTCTTTTCTAAGTTCGACGTCGTTATTTCTGACATGCACCAAGATGTGGTAATGGCGACCGATGTCTTTTACCCGGATGATCTTTTTCCATTCAGATTGGTTTGCATCTGCATAGTGAACGATGACACCGATGTAACGGTTCTTCTTTTCCAATGTGATGGCTTCCAGAGGCTTGTATTGCCCCGGCAGCAGCGTGTAATCCTGATGATCGATGTAGTTTTTCCCCAGTGCCTTTTCGAGTTTGTCGCTTTCAAGCTGGTCGTAATCCGCTGCCAGAAAACGAGAGTCTTCACTGAGATAAACCAGATTCATTTCAACAGGCGCCGCTTCACCACTTTCATTGGGGTTGATGTCGGGTTCAGCCAGCAATGTAATGTTGGCAACAGAAGCCTGATCATCAGGTTTACCTACCGGTGTGGAAGGGTCCCAGATAACCTGACCAACTTTTTTTGTTGCGTTCCATGCACTGCTACAGCCGTTCAACAACATCACTGACAGCAATAAAATCCCTACAGCCCATATACGGCGACTAGCGGAATGTGTCATTGCTGGATTCCTCCAAGCCCTGACGCAATGCACGGTCATAAGCCTGCTCATACACCTCGCGGAATAACTTTTCGAACCCTTGTTGACGGCTGGAAGCTAATTCGCGGTAGTAATTGGTGTACATTTCCCACGCCCAGGATGCGTCTTTATTTTTGACTTCGTTACTGCGGCGATAATGTGAGAAACGGCGGAGCAGTTGATCTGGGGAAAAAGCTTCCAGCATAGTGTCCAGCGCGGCAGAAATGGCCACGCGGTTGGCCTGATAGTGCAGTTGCAGGTTTTGCAGGCTTTCCGCTACTGCCGCCGGCGCAGACAAGTGAACAGGGCTTTTCTGATCTGAGAACATCACCTGCATGGTCGTGTCATAATCCATGTTCAGGCGCAGCGGGTTATCTTCGATAGGACGAAGTTGTTTATCACGCAGCCCGTGTTGTTCGCGTTGAAGCGCCAATAACCCTTCAATCGCGGCTTTCATGGTTTTGCCCATCTCTTGCAAAAAGTCATTCGCCTGCTGGCTATCATGCAAAGGCAGTCTGGCCCCCAGACCACGCATAAGAGGGGTAATAGCAACATGATCAACATCCATATCTTCGTACTGCCGATCGGAAGCGATATCCGGTAAATCAAGGAACTCCTGATCCATAACACTGCCTCGGTTATCAGAAATAGGGTTAGCAAATGGCGGTGATTGATAATGATCCGGTGGCAACAGTTGTTCCGTATCGTCGGCCTCAACTTCCGGTTTCAGCGTGGTCAGGCTTTCACTGTCAAGTACCCGAAGCGGATCATCACTGAAACGGTGCATCACCGTCGGAGCAATACTTTCATCATGGGCAAACACGGATTTTTGTAGCAGCACGCCTTCCATCATGGCATCCAGCGGGTTGCTGTAACTGGAAACCAATGATTCCGGTGATACGGTTGAAGGATCAACGCGATCTGATTCAGAAAAACTGATGTGGATCTTGATCGATAAATTGCCGACTTTGATTTGATCGCTTTGCTGCAAACGGATCAGACTTGACTGAGGCGTCAGGGTCGCCTTGTTGATTTGCACCGGCTCAGCAAGCACTTGCAGGCAGAATGCCCCATCCTGCCATTTAATGGCGAATTGTGACGGACGAACATTTCCCTGCTGATCCTGCACAGACCAAAGGTGGCTTTCACTGCTACCGACCGTACCGCCCTGTGTCGAGAACTGGCAATTGGCAGCTTTACCACTTTCCAGCTGTTCACTATTAAGAACCCGCAATGAAAGGGTTGGTTGATGTTTTTCCATAGTCGTTATTCCATAACTGAAATTGTGACAAAGGGTTTCTTTTCCGGTTCGCCGAGAAAACTGGTCCACCCCAGATGGTTATTCTGCTTCGCCCCCAGCACCATGCCGCCGACTTGATTCTCAGCCAGACCGAGACGCAGTTCCCAGGCAAACTGGCTACGCATGACGAAGGAGATAAACATCACCAAAGGAAGATAGTTCTTTCCATCAGGCAGGAATGACAGAAACCGATCACGCGTCAGGTCGTTGATGCTAAGCAGGAATTTTCCGCTGTAATCCCCGACCCATGAACCGATGGTGAAGTTTTGTCCCAATACAGACAGTTCGGTATCACCGATTTTCTGCCCTTTATTGGTTCCCCCCAGACGATTCTGCTGATCCATCGGGATGGTGACTTTTCTGAACTGCCAACCGTGCAGCGTGACATCCTGCAAATCAAAACAGTGGGAAACGAGGCTGCATATCACTTCCGGTGAGCGGCCCGGGCTTGCCAACAATCCTGCATACGCCAGCATCTTGCTGTGGTTGATGTTCAGCATCCGGCGGTTGACATCACTGCCTAAACCGACAAGGGAGAACATGCGCTGGGAAAAGTTATCTTCCCCGCCCTTCTTGAAGCAGATGTAATAGCGGTATTTCCGCCAGATCTGATGCAGGAGCGTAATTAAGCGATGGTTGAAAAGGTTGAGAAAATCCGTCAGGCGGTTTTCTCCCTGAGCATCTTCCCATGCCAGCGAATCCAGATAGTAGCCCGGCATCGGAGACTGGCTACCGTGCAATCCCATAAAGGAAACTTCCAATTCGAAGTATCCCTTTCTGGATTGTGCGAGTGAGATGACATCACGCGTCGGAAACGCCAGACTGGCACTGGATCGGAAACGGACAGACTCCAGATCGGGACGATCTGTCTCTCCGGTTTTTTCCCACGCTACCGCTAGCTGGTTAAGTAACTCAACCAACTGGTAAAAGTTGTATTGTGAGATGTCCAATGCCAGTGGCTTGGCAGGATCCTGTTCCGTGATTACATCAACGAGTGTTGACCTATCTGTACCGGCCATTCATAACATTCCTGATTATCTAGATTGATTACCTTCAACATATGAAAAGCATTGACGCTGGCATACAGTGAGAAAAACCGTGACAGAATCGTACTGAACAGATAAAGCTCGCCTTCTGAACTGAATGCCTGTTGCCGGATATATAGCGTTGAGCGCAATCCACGCACAGGCTGACCACGGAACAGACGATCTGTCGGCTCTGTTTCAATCTTTTCAATGGCATCAAGACGTTTCTGCGATGAACGCTTGGACTGACGGTTGTGAATACTTGGAAAATCGTAAGTACGCAGTACCTGTTTCAGCGCGTCCCTATCCAGCAATGACATGTAGTTCAGCGACATATTTGACAGCAGTGACCAATGCAATCCGCCATCCAGCAGAGGATAGAGAGGCACTGACGGCCGCGTGATATTGCGGAATGTCGCAAATGACGGGCTGCCGATTGAGGGATAATTAATATCGCCAACACGCAGTTCCAGCGGCAATTCACGGTTGGTACAGGTCAAACTGATAGAGACATTCTCTTTCAGCTTGAGTCTGAGCAGATCGGATTCATCTCCCCGCACAAATGAGATGAAATGTTCCAACCCCCTGCGGAAAGGCGATTCTTTCACCCGAAGGCGGTAATAACGCATTGAGCGTTCGTCTTCGTTATCAATCTGGTGATTGAAACTCTCAAACGGGGTATAAACACGTTCGCCGATACGGGCACGGCTGCGTTCACCATTTTCACCTGTCAGCCAGCTTTCCACGCCGTCAATGGAGAAAATGTCGTAGTTATCCGGAAAACTGTAACTGGCCTTCAATGGATATTCAGTCTGGCTGCCATTAAGCTCAATAGCTTCACTGTCCATAGGGAACAGGTTGATTGCCGGCGTACAGTGCAGACGAAAAGTGTCATGGCGGACCTTGGCTTCTGGTGGCAGTGCCTGAGAAAAATGTAAATTCAGTTTGAAGTCTTTGGTTTTAAGATCTTCAGGCAGTTCCGGGAAACCTTTCACATCAAAAAACAGGAAGCTTTCCGCGAAACAGAAATATTCCTGCAAAATGCGATATCCCATGTAGGCATTTTTCGGGTAAGGCAACAGCGCATCTTCCCGCTCAAATCCCACGGGCACAAAATCAAAATCGGGCAGCGGGATCACGGTATCGCCCACGACCAGTTCCGCTTTTCTGAAGTAATAACAGAGCCAGAAATAGAGCTGGGAAGTGGTATAGTTATCACCACTCAGATAAAAGCGCAGTTTGCCCAGCTCCAGTTCATGCAGGTTCAGTTCGGTTTTCGACGCAAAATTCAGGCCGATGATCCCGTTCTCATTACTGTTATTGACGGAAATGTCGCGGATGGAAAGTGGAAATAACCACACATCACGGCAGAGCGTGAAGGTACAGCGACCGTGATCGTCTTTTTTACCGCCCGATTTTTCGTTCGAATAAATATCATCCTGAGTTGACAGCGTGTGGCTCATAATCTGAGTACCACGCTTAACCTGTGTCGCTTTCGTCACAACACTCTCATCAGGGGTATACTCAATGATGGTCATGCTGGGGGTTGGACGCAGGTAGTTCGGCCACAGCATATTGAGCAGGCCGTGGGTCAATTCAGGGAACTGATCATCAATCTTTGCCCGCAGGTTGCCGGTCAGGAACGCAAAACCTTCAAGCAAACGTTCAACGTCGGGGTCAGAACCTTGTTCTGACAAAAATGCGGCAAGATGAGGACGCTCAACTGCGGCTTCTTTCCCCAGTTGTCGCAGATAGTTCAACTCATCTCTGAAATATTTTTCAAATGACATTTATTGAGATCGCTCCAGGCAGTAGCGCCGGTTGTTATCCAACTGGATGCTAAATTCCACAAGGTCGTTGATATCATCCAGAGAGATTTCAGCGCTGATATGAAAGCTCAGCAGCAACGGATCTGAATCATCATTGATAGCGCTGACAGAAACCGCTGATATTCTGGGCTCATAATTTCTGATGCACTCTTCAATCGCCCATTCGATACTTTGCTTGAAATCCACCGATGTTGCGGTCGCGTCATTAAGATCAATGACACCCAGGTCAATGGCGCTTTGGCACGCACCGGGACGGGAATTCAACACTTCATTCAAATGCTTCTTGATAGAATCAAGCAGTGCACGCATCCTTGACTGATGGGAAGAGCCGGAGCTCTTCCCTTGAATGCGCTCAAACAGACTGGCAGAGCTGCCTCTGTTCCAACTGTACAGCGCAGCCATGATTATTCCTTATCCAAACGTCCAACCAGAGACAGTTCGAAGCTTGCACCCATGTACTTGAAGTGTGGGCGAACCTGCATCGCAACCTGATACCAGCCTGGATCGCCTTCAACATCCAGAACCTTGATTTCTGCTGCACGCAGAGGACGACGGCTGCGAACGTCAGTTGGTGGGTTTTCCTGATCAGCAATGTACTGTTTCAGCCACATGTTCAGTTCGCGCTCCAGATCCTGGCGCTCTTTCCAGGAGCCGATCTGTTCGCGCTGCAATACTTTGATGTAGTGAGCCAGACGGTTGATGATGAACATGTACGGAAGCTGTGTACCCAACTTGTAGTTGGTTTCCGCAATTTTCCCTTCACGGGTATTCGGGAAAACTTTTGGCTTCTGCACTGAGTTTGCAGAGAAGAATGCGGCGTTATCGCTGCCCTTACGCATGGTCAGGGTGATGAAGCCTTCTTCTGCCAGTTCAAATTCACGACGGTCAGTGATCAGCACTTCAGTTGGGATCTTCGCCTGAACCTGACCCATTGCTTCGTACAGATGAACAGGCAAGTCGCTCACGGCACCACCGCTCTGTGGGCCAATAATGTTTGGACACCAGCGGTATTTAGCGAAGCTGTCAGTCAGACAACTTGCCAGCAGGTACGCAGTGTTACCCCACAGGAAGTGCTCGTGGTCACGGCTGACATTTTCCTGATAGTTGAAGTTTTTGATTGGGTTTTCAACATTGGAATAAGGCAGACGCAGTAAGAAACGAGGAGCGGTCAGACCTAAGTAACGTGAATCTTCAGATTCGCGCAGTGCACGCCATTTAGTGTGTGAAGGGCCTTCGAAGACAGACTTCAGATCTTTGATGGCAGGCAGATCGGTAAAGCTGTTAACACCGAAGAACTCAGGTGAAACAGAAGACAGGAATGGCGCGTGAGCCATCGCACCCACTGAACTGACGTACTGCATCAGTTTGATGTCAGGCGTGGTGTTGCCGAACGCATAGTTACCGATGACGGCGGCAACAGGTTCACCACCGAACTGGCCGTAGCCTGTGGAGTAAACGTGCTTGTAAAAACCAGACTGAATAATTTCAGGAGAGAATTCAAAATCTTCCAACAGTTCATCTTTAGTGGCATGAATGATGTTGATCTTGATGTTTTCACGGAAATCAGTGCGATCCACCAGAATTTTCAGTGAACGCCAAGAAGATTCCAGTTCCTGGAATTGCTTGGCATGCATAATTTCATCCATCTGCTCGCTGAGTTTTTTGTCCAACTCAACGATCATTTTATCAACAAGCAGTTTATTGATAGGTTCTTCGTTAGAGCCAGTATCCAAAATGCTGCCAATAAACGCGGCAACACCTTGTTTAGCGATGTAGTAGCCGTCATTTTCCGGTGTCATTCTTGCCTGGGACATAATCTCATCAAGCAAGGAGGTCGTTGCGCCAGAAGCAATAGCTGTGCTGTTTTCTTCGTGCTGAGCCATTTAAAAATTCCTTTAACCAGTTATTTTTTATTGACGATTTCAAGTTCTTTCAGGAGTTGCTCACGAACGGATTCATCATCCAGCAGTGACTGCAAGCGAGAACGAAATGCTGGGATATTTCCCAATGGGCCTTTTAATGCAACTAATGCCTCACGAAGTTCGAGAAGTTTATTTAATTCAGGGACTTTCTTCGCGATATTATCTGGTGAAAAATCGCTCAGAGATTTTATATCCACATTAACTGATAGATCTTCTTCACTTTTTTCATCGAGGCGGTTAGGAACATTAAAAGTCAGGTTGATGTTCGCTTCATTCATTACGGCATTAAAATTGTTCTTATTGATAGAAACTGTTTGCCGTTCTTCAATTGGCGTATCTTCGCTCTTTCCTTTCAAGTCACCAACAACCAGAAGATTCAGAGGTAATTCAACTTCTGCGGTTTGATCACCGGTGTTAGGAACATACTTAATATTAATTCTTTCTTTCGGAGCTACGCTACCTGGACTATTCTTACTCATATTTGAATCCCTTTGGCTAATACAACCATGAACTGTCTAACAACTCATTATTGGTGAGAGAATGATTCCAATGTTTACCTATATAACAAATACAGAAGATCTCCCTAAAAAAATAGGCAAAAGAAGACAACTATATTTGCAGGTACGAATAGTTTTATATCAACATATAGTTAAATAATCAGATATACCCTATCCAATCGTGGAAATAACATCGATATGAAAAATCGTCAAGTTCGAGTTTGACATTTTATTTTTTTGATGTAAAGCCAAAACACAAATTGATAAAAGCCTCTATTCAAGCTTTTAATCTATTCATATCCATACATAGCCAGTTATAACCAATCTTTTCTCCTAAAATAGAGAAAAGTTTGGTTTTACTCTCTACAAGAGTGTGCAGACCCATTACCTATTAATTGTATAAAAAGAAATATTTTTCATTTTCAACTGAATAAAATATAACCTTCAAGTCGTATTTTATAATTATCGTCAATATCATTTTTTATTCTATTTTGATTAATTAATTATCATTACAACCCAAATTATTTTCATTTTTTTGATCTAGTTAACACTTTATGAATGATCATGAAAAACATTTAAATAAAAAATAAAATATCATTATATATCAATAAATTAAAAACACACCAAAATCAAAGAACACTTTATAACCAGTTTAACCGGCTTATTGTTTATAAAAACTCAGTCATAAATTTCACAACGGCAATGATTATAAAATTTTTATTTGTCATTGAATTAGAGTGCGAGTTGCATTTTTCAAATGACTTTGCATTAGACAATTTCAGCTTTATTATTCGCCCCGAGTGTTTGGCAAGCGATAATTTCATTTGATTTATAAATGGGATAATCACGTAAGGAACGAACACTTACACTAATATTGGTAAAATTTTATAGGATATTCATATGCCAACTCCATGTTATATTTCCATCAATGGTAAAACTCAGGGCAATATTACCGCTGGCGCATTCACTGCTGAATCCGTAGGTAATATCTTTGTTCAAGGTCACGAAGACGAAATGCTGGTTCAAGAATTTGACCACATCGTTACTGTTCCGACTGATCCACAGTCTGGACAACCTTCTGGCCAGCGTGCGCACAAACCGTTCCGCTTTACCGTTGCATTGAATAAAGCAGTTCCTCTGCTTTACAACGCATTAGCTTCTGGCGAAATGCTGACAACTGTAGAGTTGAAATGGTACCGTACCTCTATCGAAGGTAAACAAGAGCATTTCTTCACTACTAAACTGGTAGATTCAACTATCGTTGATATCGACTGCAAAATGCCACACTGCCAGGACCCAGCAAAATCTGAGTTCACTCAGTTGGTTCGTGTTTCTCTTTCTTACCGTAAGATCGAGTGGGAACACACTACTGCTGGTACTTCTGGTTCTGACGACTGGCGCGCGCCAATTGTTGCTTAATATCTTATTCATTAAGTATTAAGTAATAACCTTTCAGCCAATGAATATTATTCATTGGCTGATTCAATCAGATACTTCTTGATTGCCCTGCTAATTTAATTTAATTCCCCTTTTTCTCTCTTATATTTGTTTTTCTGCTTTTTTCCCACTGTCAGATTTTTATGTGGTAATTATTTTTACAATGAATAAAGATGAATGAATTCATAATCACAGTTGTTATTAATGAACAATAAATCATCTAATGATAAATAAATGCCTTGCCTCATGTTTTTCACCCTTCTCCCTAAAAACCCTTTCATTAATATGACATAAGCAAAACTTTCAAATAAACAGCACAAAGTGAAATGGGCATTTTAATTAAAGCCAAATTAAATTTAATTTATGTCCTTAATAATAAGAGGGAAAATAACCAACTCGAGTTATTATAAGCCACTAAAGTAAATTTATAACTACAAATAATAGATCAGAACAAAAAGCAATCGTTAATCAGTGCAAAATAAAATATTTTCTATGCTCTAATGATTAATTAATAAACCAGGAAGGTTAATCTTAACCCAACACGATACTTTTTCCATCAACTATTGTCATTTGGGTACTCCCATGATTAAAAGGACGGCAATTTTCATATTATTAGGTACGGCACTTCAGGTAAACGCATCACCTGATGTGATGTCCTCTATTCTCCCTACAGATGAAACGAGAAGAACCTTACAGGACAGCTCGAGGGAAATAGATCAGTTAATTGAAGAACGACGCCATCAGGGGCTAATCAATCGTACCGATAGCGTGTCACCACAAAAAGTTTCCCCTGTACTGGTAGATGCACCTCCGTGTCTGGCTATCAACAGCGTTTATCTTCAGGGCATTACTCTACTTTCGCTGAGTGACCTGAATACGCTCAGCGCACTGCCCGAGAGTTGTATCACCAGTAATGAGATTAATAAGCTATCAGCAGAAATAACTAACCTTTATATTGCCAAAGGCTATATTACCGCGCGGGTGCAATTTATTCCCCCCAACCCGAATGGCGAACTGGGGATCAATGTGGTTGAGGGTTTTGTTGAAGCGGTAGAAGGCAGCGATCGCTGGATCAATAGCCAGACGCTCTTCCCGAACCTGACAAACAAACCACTGAACCTGAATCAACTTGATCAGGGTCTGGATCAGGCGAATCGTCTGCGCTCAAACAAAACAACGCTCGATATTCTGCCCGGCACAGTCAATGGTGGCTCCATCGTTAAACTGCACAATCGGCATTCCGCCCCGTGGAGAATAACCACCACAACCGATAATTACGGGCAAAAAAGCACCGGGAAATGGATTACGCGGCTTAATGCCAGTGTAGACAGCCCACTGGGATTATCTGACTTTGCCAGCCTCAGTGGCAGCAGCACGATTGATAAACCCAATCACCAGTACAACCGTGCCTATACCCTGTTTTATTCGATCCCTTACGGCGCCGTTACTGTCAGCGGATTCAACAGCTATTCCCAATATACCGGCCATCCACACTTACAGATACATTCGGTCAAAATACACGGAAATTCAAAACAAACAGGAATGCGTACCGATTGGGTGTTCCATCGCAATCAATATCAGATCGATACCCTACACGCCCAATTGGTTTATAAGAATTACAACAACTATTTCGGAGACGGCAAAATCGCCGTCAGTAGCCAGACATTGAGCATATTCGAACTAGGGGTTAATCACTTACGGCTTATTCCCGCAGGGTTGATCTCCCTTGATATGAGTATTGAACAGGGAATGCCGTGGTTTGGTGCTCAAACCTCCAGCACCAGTCTGAACAAACGATTTACCAAAGGGAAGTTATCAGCAAATTTACAGCGACGTTTCAAGCTCTTTGATAAGCCTTACCATTTTAATAGCCAACTTTACGCCCAGTACAGCCCGAACGGGCTGCCGGGTGTTGAGTGGATTAATGTGACCGACCGCAATACCGTACGAGGATTCAGCAAAAATGTGTCATCAGGCGATAACGGCTGGTATCTGAGGAATACGCTTTCCCACTCAATACCCATCTCTAACGGCTCACTGTCACTGCATACAGGTGTGGATATCGGACAGATCAAAAACCATCGCAGTCAGAATAGCAGACAAAGCAACCAGAATGGCTGGCAAAGTAGTGCCGGATTAAGTGCTGGTCTGACACTGCGCTATCAGCAACTGTTTGCCGATATAGAAGTAAGTCGAGGCAAATTGCTCTCCCATCAAAATAGGAACACGGATGAACCTATGCAACTGTTAACCCGCTTTACTTACACTTTTTAGTTTTTCGCACCATTTGACGTTTTTTAACGCAGCCAGTTTTGGGGATTATCCATCCCCAGAGCACTGCTCATGGCAATAAAGAAAGTAACTAAAGGTAATTATATGAAAAACAAAGTATTTAAACTCTCTTCCACAGGAAAACTCGCCGCATCTATGGCAATTATCCTGGCAACTTGTTCGGTCAGTTTTGCAAACGGTATTATTCCGGGAGGTGATGCAGCACATCGCCCGGATGTTATTCAGGCTGACACGGGTGCGGCAGTAATAAATATTGTCGCGCCTTCTGAATCAGGGTTATCACATAACCAATATCAGGATTACAACGTTGATCAAATGGGAGCGGTATTAAATAACTCATTAGTTAATGGGCCATCACAATTGGCAGGTGAACTATCAGCCAACAGCAACCTGAATGGGCAGGTTGCCAGCGTGATATTAAATGAGGTGATTAGCCGTAACCCGTCTTTCTTACTCGGGGAGCAAGAAATATTTGGTATAGCCGCCGACTATGTACTGGCAAACCCTAACGGTATTACCTGTAATGGCTGCGGTTTTATCAATACAAATCAGGCAGCACTGGTTGTTGGTAACCCACTGGTCGAAAATGGCGTGTTGCAGGGATTCAGCACTTTTGATAACCAGAATGCCCTGAAGATCGGCAACAGTGGTTTATCCCGCAGTAACGTACTGAATTTGATCGCGCCTAAAATTGGTAACGATGGTCAAGTCATTGCCTCAAAAGCGATCAATATCACGACGGGTAACAACCAAGTTTCAGCCGATGGCCGCGTTTTGGCTTCACAGCAGGAGAATATCACTGCACTCGACAGCTACTATCTTGGCAGTATGCAGGCCGGACGTATTCGTATTCTGAATACGGCGGAAGGCAGTGGTGTGAATCTACAAGGCAAAATGACCGCTAATGAAGGTATTGATATTGAATCCTACGGCGATATAAAACTGGAAGCGGCGGCCTTGAAAGGGGGTGATATTACTTTACAGGCTAATAATTTGCTGTCTCGGGGACGCCTGAATCAATCCATTTCAGGTACTCCCGGCAGTGATAACAACCAAGACCATTTCAAGGGCGTTGGTATCCAGAAAAAACAAATCAGTGAATCTGTTGCCCGTACCCAGTTGGAAGGCAAGAACATTAAGCTGGATGCCAAACAACACAACCGTGTAGTAGCCACTGATATTGATGGGGATAATGTCAGCCTGACCGGTGCCGATCTTAAATTGGATGGGCAAGAACTCCACCAACTTGACAGAAGCACGAACAATCAACGGCAATTGATCTGGCGATATGATGTTACCAATGAAAGTGAAAAATATCAGCATGAAGGCAACACCATTAATGCTCGTCAAGACGTTCATCTGAAAGCCAGTGAAGGTAATGCAGAAGTCCTTGGCAGTAAAATCAATGCGGGTAATAAACTGACCGTATCTGCCGAAAAGGATGTGAAACTGGCAGGGTTGGTGGAATCAGAAATAACCACAGAGAAGGGTTATAAAAAGAACCATTCTCTGTCATTGCAAACCGGTCACTGGAACAAGGCCAATACGGCTCAGAGAAGCGTCGGCAATGAATTGAATGCAGGTGGTGATATAGGTATTGAAGCAGGCGGCAATGTCAACATTACGGGTACTCATATTCATTCCGGTAATAATCTGATTGTCTCTGCCGGTCAGCAAACCAATATTAACGTTCAATCTCTGGTTGATGACCAAGTCCTTAAGAAGGATAAAACCTATTGGGGCGGTGTTGCCGGTGGCAGCAAGAAAGATAACCATGATAAATCAGAAACTCACCATATTTCCGAAGTTACGGCGGGTGGGCATTTACTGCTGTCTGGCATGAATGGTGTCACGATTACAGGCAGTAAAGTCAAAGCTGAGAAAGGTGCCTATGTTAAAGCCAATGATGGTCAATTAACGATCGACAATGCGGTCAGCCACACTTATAAAGAAGTGGATGAAAGAAAAGGAACGATCTTCAACATCACCAAAAATACCAATCAAGAAAAGAATAAGCAGCAGAAATCTTCCGGCAGTCATTTGGTTTCCGATACAAATCTGCAATTACTCAGCAATAAAGATATCAATGTGATTGGCAGTCTGGTGAAAAGTGCCGGTGAACTGCAACTTAACACATCGGGCAATATCAATATCCTGAATTATGGCGAGAAAAATCAGTATCAACAGGAGAAAACCAATCTTGACTGGCAGTATTACGCTAAGGAGGCAAAAGATAAGCAATACCGTGCTGGGGTAGGTTTCGTACATACTCTTGATAAACAGCAAAACGAAAATACAACGCAACGACCATCAGAATTGAACGGTGGCAATCTCACCGTGAATGCCGGCAAAAATGTCACAGCCACGGGTGCCAATTTAGTGACAACAAAAGGTGATGCAAAAATCACCGGAAACAACGTTTCTCTGCTGGCGGGTGAAGAGAGTACCTCAACCTCAACGTCACAAGAAAAAGTCGATAGCAGCGTGTTTATCACCGGCGGTATGGACAAATTCGGCAGCGGTGTTGAAGGTGCCCATAACCGCAATGGTCAGTCCCAGAACCGGACAACCGCAACAGTGACAAAAACGCAGGTCACCGGCAACCTTGACCTGAATGCAATGGGTGAATTGAAGCAACAGGGTACTGACCATCAAGTACAGGGTACTTATCAGGCCAATGCCGGCAGCATTAAAAATGTGGCAACAGCCAATACTGAATCCGGCTCTACCAATCAATTACAGGTAGGAGGTGAGATCAGTGCTACAGCCGATTACAGTGCAACAACCCGCCCAATCGAAAAAACAGCCAAAGCTGCCTCAGACAAGAAGCTGGACACTGCCATTTCAAAAACAGGTTTGCCTAACGTAGGTATTGAACTGGAGATGAATGGCAACAGCCATTACACCAATAACCATAAATCCGATGCCGTGGTCACTTCAGTTAAAGCTGGCGATATCAAAGTGACAACAAATGGCGATGTTTACGATCAGGGCACGCAATATCAGGCCAATAAAGGCGGCGTATCACTGACCGCAGGCAGCCATACCAGTGAAGCGGCTGTAAACAGTCAGAACAGCCAATCTTCTGATACCACTGGCAATGCACGTCTCCGTGTTTACACCACCACAGGGGCAGATATTTCCGTCAACGGTAAAGGCAATGGCAGCTATAAGGAAACATCCAACAGCAATTCCAACGCAGTCACCGGCAGCATTAATGCCCAAAACGGCATTAATGTTCAGGTAACCAGAGATGCACGTTACCAAGGCACATCAATGAATGCGGGCAAAGGCACAACCAACGTTGATGCTGGCGGAAATATCCAGTTCAATCAGGCCACCAACCGTAACGAGCAAAAAAACACCGGTTATAATGGGGAAATTTCCCTGACAGTAGGAACCAACCCGGATGGCAAGAATTTTGATGCCAGCCTCGGTGGCGGTTATAACACCAGCAATCAGAATAAAACCACGGCTCAGACCAGTGCTATTACTGGTGGACAAGGTGTCAACCTGAATGCGGGCAATAATCTGGCATTACAAGGCGCAAATGTATCCGGCAAACAGGTAGACTTAACTGCCCAACGCGGGAAAATCGATCTGACTTCAGCCCAAGATACAGATAATGCCAATGGCTGGAATGCCGGTGCTAAAGCTAAAGGAGGGTTCTCTTCCAAGGCTCGCAACAACGAAGGTGGTAACAGCGCAGCAAACAACACTGCCGGCGATAATTCTGCAACAGGCAATACCGCAGCCGCTGACCGTATCGTCGACAATAAATATAACATTGGCGGTGAATTAAAATTCGGGGTCAACCGTCTGGATCAGACAACGCACCGTAACACCCAAGTTTCTGGTGGCAATGTTACGTTGACCAGTGCAGGCGACACCTCACTCAAAGGCGCGAATGTGACAGCAGATCAAGTCACCGGTAAAGTCGGCGGCAATTTTAATGTTGAAAGCCTCAAAGACAGTACCCACAGCTTGAATGCAGGACTGGATGCTGGCTTGGGTTATAGCAAAACCGTCAAAGGCGATAACCCGTCTAAACAGGCTGTTCCTACCGCAGCAGAAGGTTCATCAGTAAATGCCGCAACCGATAATGCCAATGGTAAGGCTCCGGGTTTGAAAGACCGATTGACAGCAGCGTTCAAGGGCTTCAATGGCAAACTCAAAGGCAATTACGATACGCTCGATCGTGAAGCAGTAGGTAAACAAACAACGCTGAACGGCACTCAAGGCGTTAATCTGGATATTTCCGGAACAACGTATTTAGTAGGCAGCAAAATTGACAGCGCACAGGGGCCTGTCACTGTGAATACCCAGCAAATTAATCAGCAATCTGTGACGGGATACGACAAGGGCAGAAATTTGGGCGTTAACGCACCAGATTCCATCATCGGCCTGGCTGCCTCTGCACAAAAAGATATTTTCTCTGGCAAAGTACCTTTTGTGAAAAATGAAAACCACGACACTGAACTTCCAACTATCCGCAGCGAAGTTAAAGGTCGTCAATTAGATTGATCATCATGATCCACCATTGATCTTCAATACGGTAGCCAATCATTTGGCTACCGTATTTTTTCGCTTCCCTTCCCTTGTTGCCTTTTCCATTTTGCCTGTTACTCTTTTTTCCCATGCATATATAAAGAATGGATTTCAGAGACACGTGCTTCAACAGCTATATATTTCAAGAAATATGTATTTTATGAAATATATAACGAGTAATGATAGTCTAAACCAGATTTAAGAGGATGTAATGCCAATTGACCATAAAAACAGGGAACAATCCGGTATAGGGAGAATCCCCACCCCATTAGCGAAAGGGCTACATGGCAGTAAAAAAGCGCTTTCCGTGACGATTCGCATTGGCAACGCTATCCGCCGTATTCCTTTTATTGCCCACTTAATCCGGGCGGCACAACGCTTCAACGATCGCATGGGTAGCCAGTTTGGTGCTGCAATTACCTACTTTTCCTTTCTCTCCCTGATTCCGATCCTGATGCTCTCTTTTGCCGTTGCAGGTTTTGTACTGGCATCCAACCCGGACTTGCTGGCACGCTTAATCAATGGCATCGCCAGTAGCATCAGTGATCCCTCCCTCGCCAACACGCTAAAAAACAGTGTAGACACTGCGGTCAACCAGAGAACAACTGTCGGCCTGACTGGTTTGGCAATCGCCCTCTATTCGGGTCTGAACTGGGTGGGAAATTTGCGCGAAGCGATCCTCGCGCAATCCCGTGATATTTGGGAACGCAACCATGAAGATAAAGAGAAAATTTACTTTCAGTATATTCGCGATTTTTTCTCTTTATTCGGCCTTCTTTTTGCATTAGTGATGACACTATCGCTGACTTCCATTTCAGGCTCTGCCCAAGCCACCATCGTCCATGCCCTCGGATTGGAAGGCATAGAATGGCTCCGTCCTGCATGGACATCAATTGGCATGACTATTTCCATTTCTGCCAATTATTTGTTATTCCTATGGATACTTTGGATCCTGCCGCGCCATCGGCCTGAAAGAAAAGCGCTATTCAAAGGTACGTTAATGGCAGCCATTGGATTTGAAGTCATCAAATATATTATGACCATGATGCTGCCACGCCTTGCCAGTTCCCCTTCTGGCGCTGCTTTTGGTTCCGTCATTGGTTTAATGGCATTCTTCTATTTCTTCGCCCGGCTGACGTTGTTTTGTGCCGCGTGGATTGCGACCGCAGAAGAGAAGAAACCAGAGCAATAACCGCATATCAAAAAGCCAGACTGTTTTTTTGCTGTACCTACATTCCCGTATCAAAGTGGGAATGCTTCATCAGAAGCATTTCATAACAAATCAAAAAAGGAGTCATTTTATGCCATTTGTGAACATCAGAATTACCCGCGAAGGCGCAACCGCTGAGCAGAAACAAAAACTGATTGAAGGTGCAACCCAACTGCTGGTGGATGTACTTGGGAAAAATCCTGCCACGACTTTTGTGATCATTGACGAAGTGGAAACAGATAACTGGGGGATTGGGGGTAAGAACGTAACTGAGCTGAGGGCGGCAGCGAAAGCAGCAAAAAAGTAACAGAATGAATTAAAGGATAAGAAAGAGAATCAGCTAGTCAGTTTGATGGCTTGAATTTTATAGGCCGCAGCCTATAATAATTATAGACTGCGGCCTATAAAACAGCATTAGAATGGTAATGGAGAAGGCTACGTGTGTGGGAAATAATAACAACAGAATTATTTGGCCTATGGTTTGATGAGCAATCTAATGAGCTACAGGAAGATGTTTTGGCTGCCATGCACGTTCTGAAAATCAAAGGGCCAATGCAAGGTCGCCCGCTCGTAGATACCTTAAATGGCTCGCGATATCCAAATATGAAAGAGCTTCGAATTCAACATCGTGGTGATCCTATTCGAGCTTTTTTCGCATTTGATCCGAATCGTAATGCAATTGTACTTTGTGCTGGTAATAAAGCAGGGCAAAACCAAAAATTGTTCTATGCAGAAATGGTTAATATTGCTGATGAACAATTTAAAATTCATCTAGAGAATTTGGAGAGATGAGATGGCCACTTTAACAGAACTGATGGCAAAACGAAGTCCTGAAAGCAGAGCACGGATTAAAGAAAAAGCCGATGCTTTGCTGCTTGAAACACAACTGTACCAAATTCGTGAAGAGTTGGAACTGTCACAAACTCAAGTTGCTAAAAATTTAGGCATAGCACAGTCATCAGTTGCTGCTATTGAGCAACGTGGAAATGAATTAAAAATATCCACACTAAAAAAATACATTGAATCTATGGGCGGTGAAATGACTCTGGGTGTTAAACTGCCCGGTGGTAAGTCAATGAATTTTACTATTTAAAACAAGCGGGACCACGGTCCCACCTCATTCTATCGTAATTTCACCTGTCCCTAAGCACTTGTCGCAAGAACCCGCAAAGTAAGAGCATAGCTACAATACTGGTTTATTATTAGCCGGTGTTTTAAATAGAGTCGCGTCTCAAGGCTTCTCCGGCAATGGTCCCGGTCTCATAATCTGGTTAAAGCTATTTTTGAGCTGATTAATATCAACTGTTTCTTCGCCTTTTGGTTGCACCAGAATAAAAGAGATTTCCTGAGACAACATCTCTTTCAGTTTTTTATTCAGGATCTGTGGTGTCAGGGACGATAAAAATACCTGTCTTAATCTCTGGAATTGTTCAGGGGCGATATCTATCACATTATTTTGTTGTGACAGCAGGCGTTGGTTAATCAAGATGTCAGTATCAGTACGCGCATACATCGCAAATAGTTGCTGGAGCTGAACTTTCTTCTGGGCATAAAGTTCATCAAATTGCCCCTCCGGCAACCCATTTTCACGCAATGATGACAACTGGGAAGCCAGATAAAGCGTGGATCCCATCAGCTTGTCCGAGGAGGCATCCAGATTTAATGAGCAATTCGCACGCTGGTAAATCACCCGGCAATCCAGCCCCAACTTCATGTCATCCTGCTTTTCCTGAAGCCCGGATTGCAGATAACGGTAAAGTGCCTCACGTGCCAGATCATTCAGCCAATACTGCATCAGCGTCTGCGAATCGTTAATAGGCAGCCAATTCAGGTTCCAGGTTAAAGACAGGCGATCTTGTTTGATCTTATCACTCACTACGCCAATCGTTGCTGCTTTCAGCGGCAGCAGTGTAGGAACAGGAACCGGTGTTTGACGCTTTCCTTCCAATGGCGAAAATGTCTGGTTAATCCGTTCTGACAAGAATCGCCTGTCAACATTTCCCACAACGTACAGCGTCATCGCGTCCGGCGTGTACCACTGATGATAAAAATTTTCGACTTTCTTCACATCGACAGGCTTGGATGCCGGCATTCCGGGATCATGGTCTATCAGCGTCGAACCTTGCAACCGCATACGCCATACCGGATCCTGGACATCAGGCGGAAAAGTTGTAACAGGATATTCCTCTTCTTTCGTGGCCTGTGCCAATGTTTCCGGTATAAATACAGCACCACCAGCGATATCAGAAAGCCATATCAGCGCATCTTGCAGTAGCTCAGGGCGGTTATTCGGCAAGCTTAAGCTATAAAGGGTGAAATCGTATGAAACAATGGCAGGAGGAAAGGGGTTTTTGGTGTCAATCGCGTTATGCCAGAGGTTTTCAAGTTTTTGTGATGATAAATCTTTACTGCTGGATAAAACAACTTTCGGGATCAGGTAGGTATAACCCTGTTGATATTTTTTTTCGACCAATGAACCTGTTTTTACCAATAACCGCAACTGTATTCTGTCATTGGGCCGCTGTGGTGTTTGCAGGATTTGCCAGCTAAACCCATTTTCAAGTTTACCTTGTTGCCAGGCCGGATCGGGCTGCAAGATTTCTGCCTGAGCCAAGCAAGTCGTCGCCAGAATTGCGCCACCAATAAGATATCCGATTTTGTTGCCCTGCATTATCACTTACCCCTACCTGTTTAGTTTTATCCTTCAAAACCTGAGACAATCAGAAATATCTAGATATTATCACCAAGGATTAGACCATTATTCATCTTGTAAGGTTTCATTTTGATGGCGTTTCTGCTTATTAACCTGACGATTATAGCCTTTTACCAGTAACCCCAGCTCATCATCCTGATGGCTTTTAGGGCAAGACATAGGCTCTGGTGGCTGTTCTTCATTCAGTTCCCGCGCAATATAGCGTAGTGGATGGATAATAATGCGGTTCACACACCAGCTTATCGCCACCGTAAGAATAAGTGCGAGTAATAAATAGGTTGTCAACATTAATGCAAGTGTATTCAAAGCAAAACGGTATACTCGGTTGGAATCGACCTGCAAAATGAGATGTCCCTGAGGTTCTGCGGTTTTTGGTGAAACACCATAGACATATAGCGGGATATTGACCTCAACAGGAATGCCAAAAACCTGCTTTGCCAACTCAGGTATAGGGCGATGAGTTGCAAAGTCCAGACTCATCACCCGAACGTTATTAGGTAATACCACATCGGCCCGACCCAGAATGCCTGAGGTCTTTAGCCCAATCAACAATGCCTTCGCTTTATTGAGATCTGAGCTCAGCAGCGCTTCCGCCAAAGGAGTCTGGATGTGCACAGCCGCGTTATTAAGCTGGCTGATGTAATCATCTTTCCGCTGCTGCAATAAATGAGATAGCTGGATAGTGATGAAAATGGCAATAGTTACCAAAGTGACTCCTGTCACTGCGGCCATTTGTTTAATAGTTAACGAACGTTTGACACGCAACTTCATCTTATCCAAACCGATAATTGTGAAAAGACTGGCTAGTACACCTTAATAATGTGACTGAGTATACTTGATTTTAATTGCGGTCGTCTTATTTTGATGAATTCAAAGTAGAAAATGACCGGGATATAACGATTGTGCTCTTTCATGTACTTACATAACGTACTGCTATGTTTACACGTTATACCACGGTCAGGTCAATCAGGCGGATGGTTTTTCATCCTGTTCGACCGCGAAACACGCGATCAGTTGTTCGCCATATTGCTTTAACTTAGGCTGGAATTGGTGACATGAGCTAAATGCACGACGGCAACGGGCCGCAAACGCACACCCCGGAGGTGGGTTCATCGGACTGGGTAATTCTCCCGTCAGCTTAATACGCTCACGACGCAATTCAGGGTTCAGGCGAGGCGTTGCAGACAACAACGCCTGTGTATAAGGATGGCGCGGATTATTGAAAATCATATGCTTGCTGCCTTTTTCAACGCAGCGCCCCAAATACATGACCATCACTTCATCTGCAATATGCTCAACGACCGAAAGATCGTGGGATATAAAGACGTAAGATAAGCCCAAATCCTGCTGCAAGTCCATCATCAAGTTTAAAACCTGTGCCCTCACCGAAACATCCAGCGCAGAAACGGGTTCATCCGCAATCACAACATCAGGGTTTAACATCAACCCACGAGCAATAGCAATCCGTTGACGCTGCCCACCCGAAAACATATGGGGATAACGCGAATAATGTTCGTGCTTCAACCCCACTTTATCCATCATTTGCAAGACTTTTTCCTTGCGCTCAGATGCCGTAAGCGAGGTATTAATCTGTAGCGGTTCCTCCAGAATCTGACCAACTTTTTTACGGGGATTCAAGGAGGCATAGGGGTTTTGGAATACGATTTGGATTTTCTGGCGACGCAGCTTCTCAGCTTCTTTATTTGGCACTAATAGATCCTGCCCCAGATAATAAAGCTCCCCATCGGTCGGTTTTTCAATCATGGTCAGTAAGCGACCCAGCGTGGATTTTCCACATCCTGACTCCCCGACAACGGCCAGCGTTTTGCCTTTCTCCAGCTCAAATGAAACACCATCCAATGCCTTAACCATGCGCTCAGGTGAGAATAAGCCCGTTTTCACCGGATAATATTTCTTCAACTCAGTGGCTTTCAGCAAAGGCACTGTTGCTGTTTCCCTCACTGGATTTGCTTGTACATGGTTTTCATTTACATGATTTCCATCTACGAGGTTCTCTTCTATATAGTTTTGTTGGACACTCATACTGTCGGCCTCCCCCCATCATCCAGCGGCATATGGCATTTAACCTGACGACTCCCCACTGATTTCAATGGAGGTTCCTCCTTATGGCAATGTTCATTGGCATAAGGACAACGAGGATTGAGCAGACATCCTGTTGGGCGATCATATTTTCCGGGGACAACACCGGGCAACGATGCTAAACGGGATTTATCCACCGCAAATTCCGGCAATGCCCGCAGTAATGCCTGTGTATAAGGATGGCGCGGCGCGCGGAAGATTTCTGTTGCTTTGCCAATTTCAACTACCTGACCGGCATACATCACAATGATATGGTGAGCTGCTTCTGCGACTAACGCCAAATCATGCGTGATCAAAAGTAATGCCATGTTTTCCTGCCGCTGCAACTCCAGCAGCAATTCGATGATTTGCGCCTGAATCGTAACATCCAGTGCCGTCGTAGGTTCATCAGCAATCAGGAGCTTCGGGCGACAGGCGATAGCCATGGCTATCATCACGCGCTGGCTCATCCCGCCCGACAATTGGTGTGGATAAACCTCCAGACGGGAAGCCGGATCGGGGATACCCACTTGTGTCAATAAATCGATTGCCCGCTGATGCCGGGTTTTTCGATTACCGCCCTGATGTACTTTCAGCGCTTCCATGATCTGATAGCCGACGGTGTAGCACGGGTTAAGGCTGGTCATGGGGTCCTGAAAAATCATCGCTACTTCCGCCCCCACCAACTGGCGGCGCTCTCTTTCTGAGATTTTAGTCAGATCACGACCATCGAATTCCATTTTCTTAGCCATGACCCTGCCCGGATAATCAATCAGCCCCATAATTGCCAATGAACTGACTGACTTACCTGAACCTGATTCTCCGACAATCCCGACAACCTCTCCCTGCTCGATACTGTAGCTGATACGGTCAACGGCGCGGAAAGGCGCATCTTCATCCCCGAAGTGCACCGATAATTGGTCTACATTCAACAATGCCATTTCACAATACCCCTACTGCTTGAGCTTAGGATCGAGTGCATCACGCAACCCGTCTCCCATCAGGTTAAACGCCAGTACCGTCAATAGAATTGCCACCCCCGGAAAGGTCACAACCCACCATGCACTCTGGGCAAATTGCAAAACATCCGCCAACATGGTTCCCCATTCTGGCGTCGGTGGCTGTGCCCCCATTCCCAGAAATCCTAAGGCGGCCATATCGAGAATGGCGTTTGAAAACCCTAATGACGCCTGCACAATTAACGGTGCAAGGCAGTTTGGCAGGATATTGATGAACATCTGTCGCATGGCTCCCGCGCCAGCCACTTGAGAGGCCGTCACGTAATCGCGGTTGACTTCAACCAACACGGCTGCCCTCGTTAGGCGGATATAATGGGGCAAGGCGACAAAAGTCAGAGCCAGTGACGCATTAACAATGGATGGGCCAAAGATCGCAACCAATACTAATGCCAGCAACAGGCTTGGCAAAGCCAGCATAATATCGACGATACGCATGATAGTGGTATCCACAATACCGCCGAAATAACCCGCCAGCACTCCCAGCGTAATCCCCATCAGCAATGACATTACTACGACCAGACAGCCCACCAGCAATGAGAGCCGTGAGCCATACATCAGGCGGGATAAAATGTCGCGTCCGACATCATCGGTACCGAGGATAAAATGCCAGCTTCCACCTTCCTGCCATACCGGCGGGGTCAGTAAAGCGTCACGAAACTGTTCTGCCGGGCCGTGTGGTGCCAATATTCCCGCCAACAATGCAACCAGCAACATCAGGACAACATAGACAAGGCCAACCACTGCACCTTTATTACGTTTAAAGTAATGCCAGAACTCCTGCATCGGCGTCATCAATTTTGGCGCACCCGATACCGCTGTCTCAGTTGTTTGAGTCATCATGTGCTCCTTATTTATTATGACGAATACGCGGATTGACGACGCCATACAGCAAATCAACCACCAGGTTGACCAGAATGATCATCGTCGCAGCCAGCAATACCCCACCCTGCACCACCGGATAGTCACGACGCTGCAAAGCATCAATCAGCCAACGTCCCAATCCCGGCCACGAAAAAATAGTTTCGGTCAGAATTGCCCCCGCCAGCATAATGCCCACTTGAAGGCCGATTACCGTCACCACCGGTAACAACGCGTTACGCAACGCATGAACGACAATGACACGGATACGGCTCAAGCCTTTTGCACGAGCGGTACGGATATAATCTTCACCCAACACTTCCAACATGGAGGAACGGGTCATACGCACAATCACCGCCAACGGGATCGTCCCCAGCACAACCGCCGGCAGAACCATATGCATCACGGCATCAACAAAGTCCCCTTCTTCTCCCCAAAACAGCGTATCAATCAGCATAAATCCCGTCAGGGGATTGCTGTCATCAAGAAATACGCTGTCGCTTATTCGGCCGGAAACGGGGGTGAGATCCCACTGGACGGAAACCAACATAATCAACATGATCCCCCACCAGAAAATTGGCATGGAATAACCAGTCAGAGACAAACCAATCGCTGTGTGATCAAAAACAGAACCCCGTTTGACCGCCGCCAATACCCCGACAGGAATACCCACGGAGATGGCAAATAACATGGCACAGAATCCCAATTCGAAAGTCGCTTTAAACCGTGGAACAAATTCATCCCACACCGGAATGCGACTTTTCAGGGAAATCCCTAAATCACCATGCAGTACGCCATTGATATAATGAAGATATTGCTCCCAGAGAGGTTTATCCAACCCCATTTCTGCCATTAATTGGGCATGTCGCTCAGCAGAAATACCGCGTTCTCCCGCCATAATCAGCACGGGATCACCGGGGATCATATGCACGAAAGCAAACGTCAGCAGCGTAATACCAATAAACGTCGGGATCACTAATCCCAAACGTCGAAGGATAAATTGCAGCATATCCTGAATTCTCTTTTTAAATACCAGTTACGGCTCTTCAGGCCGCTTGGTGTGATACACGTGTTTACTTGCCCATCAGAGAAGCGAAACCATCCCCGCAGAAAAATCTGGGGGATGGTTAATCACAACAGCTCAATAGCAAGAATTATTTGAGTTCAACGTTGTAAAAGTGATGCTTACTAAAAGGATCGACCACATAACCCTTCACTTCTTTACGAATAGGTTCGTAAACTGTGGAGTGAGCAATGATCAATGCAGGTACTTGTTCATGCATAACAACCTGCGCCTGTTTATAAAGCTCCGTGCGCTTGTTGATATCGGCAGTTTCGCGTGCAGGTTGGATAATGTCCTCAAATGGCTTATTACACCATTTAGAATAGTTGGAACCTTTTTCTTTGGCTGCACAACTAAACAGGGTGCCAAAAAAGTTATCTGGATCACCATTGTCACCAGTCCACCCGATCATCATCGTCTTTGGTTCACCATCTTTGGCCCGTTTCATGTATTCGCCCCATTCATAACTTACGATCTTGGCTTTCACGCCAATTTTCGCCCAGTCAGCCTGAATCATTTCCGCCATACGACGGGCATTCGGGTTATACGGACGCTGTACTGGCATTGCCCACAAATCCGTTTCAAAACCATTCGGGAACCCGGCTTCTTTCAACAATTCCTTGGCCTTGGCAGGATCATAAGCGTAATCCTTAATGTCGTTGTTATAACTCCATATGGTCGGTGGGATCAGGTTTTTCGCTTTTTGTCCCGCCCCCTGATAAACAGCTTCAATAATGGCATCTTTATTTACTGCCATCGTCAACGCCTGACGAACTTTCTGGTTATCCATCGGTGGCTTGGTGACATTGAAAGAAAGGTAACCGACATTCAACCCTGCCTGCTCTTTTAGAACGATATCTTTATCCTGCTTCATACGGGCAATATCGGCAGGATTTGGATATGGCATCACCTGACATTCGTTTTTCTGCAATTTTGCATAACGCACAGACGCATCTGGGGTAATTGAGAATACGAGACGGTCAAGTTTCGCTGGGCCTTGCCAGTAATCCTTAAATGCTTTGTAGAGAATGCGGGAGTCTTTCTGATATTGCTGTAACTGGAACGGGCCTGTCCCGATCGGATTCAGGTCGACTTTTTCCGGTGTACCCGCCTTCATCATGATATCAGCATATTCTTTGGACAGAATCGAGGCAAAATCCATCCCGATATTGGCCAAGAAAGGGGCTTCAGGGCGGGAGAGCACAAAGCGGATGGTATAATCGTCGACTTTTTCTACTTTACTGATGATGTTACCCAGATCCATGCCAACAAAGTATTCATAGCTGCCACCTGAAACTTTATGGTAAGGATGGTTTTTATCCTTCTGACGCATGAAGGTAAAAATCACATCATCGGCATTAAAATCGCGGGTTGGTTTAAATTCTTTACTACTTTGCCATTTTACTCCCTTGCGTAAATGGAAAGTATAAATTTTGCCATCGTCGCTCACGTCCCAACGTTCAGCCAAACTTGGAATGATCTCTGTTGTACCTAATTTAAAATCCACTAAACGATTATAGATTGGTACAGAGCTAGCATCATAGGTTGTACCAGTTGTAAATAACTGCGGGTTGAAGCCTTCAGGAGAGCCTTCAGAACAGTAAACCAACGTTTTTGCCTGAATACTGGCCGTGACAGCCAATGCGACAAGGGCGACTCCCAGTTTCAATAAACTGGACTGTTTTTTTTTGGAGATTGCCATTACTTGAACTCCGTTTGTGATGTTCATTGTGTCTTAGCCAGCCCAGAGTTTTCTTCCTAAATGCTACTGTCCCAGCCCGTTTTATTGTTTTTCGTTTATCAATTAAGCAATTGTTATGCCTGACGTCAACATAATCACACATAACACCAGAAACATTAGGAAAACATAAAAGAAAAAATTTTTTAACAAAAATGGTTAAAAAATATGATGCCGTGCACATGAAATAGACAAATTCACTAAAAATGCGGTTAATGCAAAGAATTAATCTCTGGTGATTATAATTTTGAATTTGTGACCAATTACTTAAATAATGAGCAAAAAGGGTTATAAGAATGGCGGAGTAATACAACATAGTGAATCGAGACAGAAAAAATAAATATTTTTTAATTCATTCAATTCGGATGGGATTAATAACATCATTATTAAATTAACAACTTAGCACTACCGTCGTAATCACTATTTCCTGATAGGAAATCAACCATAAAAAGATTGAAATTTCATAGTTACTTAATCTAGCTTACAGCCTCAAGCAAGGAGTTTTATCATGTCGCACAGCAACCACGAACTTCTAGATGGCTAAAATAAAACTTGCTTAATACTCGGGACCATGCGTTAATAGCCCCGTCGGTTTGAAAGACAGACCTCATACAAAGCAGTTTATTAAAGCAGTTCTCATCTCCAGGCGTTATCCCAGATATCCCCTTCTTTTTGAGTTTCTCCCTTAAGCGCTAAGTAGTTTCTGTAAAACAGGCCATATTCGCCTAAAAGGCTCAATCAAAGGAAATATCACATGTCTAATAAAATGACTGGTTTAGTAAAATGGTTTAATGCAGATAAAGGTTTTGGTTTTATCTCCCCAACAGATGGTAGCAAGGATGTGTTCGTGCACTTCTCCGCTATCCAGAGTAACGACTACCGCACTCTGTTCGAAGGCCAGAAGGTCGAGTTCTCCATTGAGCAGGGCGCCAAAGGCCCAGCAGCAGCAAACGTTGTGCCTACAGCGTAAAATCGCTCCTGAATCCCTTCCTCTGCGATAACGAAGACGGCCTCCGGCCTGAGTGGACAGAATGACTGGATATCAGAATATTTTCAGAAACCGGTTGTATCCATACCGGTTTCTGAAGCAACACAAAAAGTCAGTATACCGGATAGTCATGCCGGTTTGTTTTTTCCTGATATTTTCCCAAACGGGACCTTCCTCCACTGCTGTACTGTGATGGCGTTAAACCAAGCCATGCAGCCAGTTGACGACCATTTTTAAAATCATGCCCATTACCAATCCCCGTAATCAATGCACTGCGCACTGGCTGTTGTCGGCCCTAATACAATAACCAAATTGAAGGGAATTCCTTTCATTCGCTAAACCAATTGGCATGAAAGGAAGATGCAGGATTTAAGCAATTTAAGCCACTGACATAAATGTTGGTTTCTGCTGGTAGCATCTTTTCGGAATATGGCATTTGATTAATCAATGCCCGGCTGTAAACCCAATAAGTGTGTGATTCAGTGTTTCTTTATCACAAAGAAAGAAATCACAAAAGAAAAAACCCCGCTCAAAAGAGCGGGGTTTCAGAATGCTGGTCGGCGAGAGAGGATTCGAACCTCCGACCCACTGGTCCCAAACCAGTTGCGCTACCAAGCTGCGCTACTCGCCGAAAACGAAGCGCATCTTACTGCCAGCGCAGCAAACCGTCAATACCTTTTTAAAGATAAGTGATTAGTTGATGATTATCCATCCAAAACAGACGTTTTATAGCCTATTGCACGCAGTAAAAAGCCCCGCTCTGGTTGGCGGGGCTTTGCATCAGGCGATAACACTGAACCAATAAATCAAAAATTACTGGAGCAATGAAATATCCGCTACACGCAGGAACAGATCACGCAGTTCACTTAACAGCGTCAAGCGGTTGATCCTAACCTGACTGTCTTCATCCATCACCATCACATTGTCGAAGAACGCATCCACCACTTCACGCAAAGAAGCCAATTCAACCAACGCATCCTGATAGTTGCCTTCAGCAAACAGAGGAGCCAGTTTTTCTTTCAATACGACCAGATGTGTTGCCAGTTGGATCTCTTCTGCCGCTTTCAATACGGAAGCAAGAACCGCATCATTCAACTGCTCTTCTGATTTTGCCAGAATGTTGGAAACACGTTTATTGGCAGCCGCGAGAGAAACCGCCTCATCCAGAGTACGGAAATGCGTAACTGCTTTCATGCGGGCATCAAAATCTGCCGGCTGAGTCGGACGACGCGCCAATACCGCTTGAATGGTGTCTACACTATAACCTTGCTCTTGATACCACGTGCGGAAACGACCGAGCATAAACTCAACAACATCATCCACCACTTTTTCGTTGGTCAGCTTGTCACCGTACAGGTGCACCGCTTCTTCCGTCAAAGTCTGGAGGTCGAGAGGCAGTTTTTTCTCAACGATAATGCGCAGAACACCCAATGCCGCACGACGCAGAGCAAACGGATCTTTATCCCCTTTCGGGTGCTGACCAATACCGAAGATCCCCGCCAACGTATCCATTTTGTCTGCAATGGCAACCGCACAGGCAACTCCGGTAGATGGCAATTCATCCCCAGAGAAACGTGGCTGATACTGTTCATTCAGTGCCAGTGCCACATCTTCAGCTTCTCCGTCATGACGAGCATAGTGCATCCCCATGACGCCCTGCGTATCGGTGAACTCAAACACCATGTTGGTCATCAGGTCACATTTGGACAATAAGCCCGCTCGCGTCGCATGATTGACATCAGCACCGATTTTTTCAGCAATCCAGCCAGCCAGAGCCTGAATACGATCCGTTTTGTCACGCAACGTGCCCAGTTGTTTCTGGAACAGTACAGTTTCCAAACGCGGTAGGTTATCTTCCAGACGCTGCTTACGGTCAGTCTTGAAGAAAAACTCTGCGTCTGCCAGACGTGGACGAACAACTTTTTCGTTACCTGAAATAATTTGCTGGGGATCAGAAGATTCAATATTGGTAACAAAAATAAAGTTCGCCATCAATTTGCCCGCTTTGTCATAAACCGGGAAATATTTCTGGTCGCCCTTCATGGTATAAACCAACGCTTCCGCAGGAACTTCAAGGAATTTTTCTTCGAATTTTGCGGTCAGCACGACCGGCCATTCCACCAGAGAAGTCACTTCTTCCAGCAAACTGTCACTCAGATCGGCCACCCCGCCAAGCTGCATCGCGGCTTGCTCCGCATCACGCCTGATGATCGCTTTACGGGCTTCGTAATCGGCGATAACCCGACCACGCTCCTGCAAAATAGCCGGATACTGTTCTGCATTCTCAATGGCGAATTCCGCTTCACCCATAAAACGGTGACCACGAATAATGCGATCAGATTTGATACCCAGAATTTCGCCTTCGATCACTTCGCTACCCAGCAGCAGAGTCACCGTATGCACCGGACGAACAAATTGAGTTTCTTTATCGCCCCAGCGCATTAACTTAGGAATCGGCAATTTGCTCAGAGAACTGCTCACCATATCCGCCAGCAGCTCTTTTGCCTCACGGCCTTTGACCTGAGCGCGATACAGCAGCCATTCCCCTTTGTCCGTAACCATGCGTTCAGCCTGATCAACGGTGATACCACAACCACGTGCCCAACCTTCCGCCGCTTTAGTGGGGTTGCCTTCCGCATCGAACGCCTGAGCAATCGCAGGGCCACGTTTTTCAACTTCGCGATCAGCCTGTGCCGCAGCTAGATTTTCCACTCTCAACGCCAAACGACGAGGAGCAGCAAACCAGCTAACTTCACCATGACCCAGATTGGCGTTTTTCAGTTCTGCTTCAAAATTGGCCGCAAAGGATTCAGCCAGTGAACGCAGCGCCTTTGGTGGCAGCTCTTCTGTGCCGATTTCCACAAGGAAAGTCTGTTGAGTCATGATGGCCTCTTATTTTTTGTTACACATAGGGAAGCCAAGCGCCTCACGGGAGGCATAATAAGCTTCAGCAACTGCTTTGGTCAGGGTACGGATGCGCAGGATATAGCGCTGACGTTCAGTCACAGAAATTGCTTTACGGGCATCCAGCAAGTTGAAGGTATGGCCGGCTTTTAGAATGCGCTCATAAGCCGGCAATGGCAGTGGAGTCTCCAGTGCCAGCAGTTCCTGTGCTTCTTTTTCGTACTGATCAAAGCAGGTAAACAGGAAATCGACATCGGCGTGTTCAAAGTTGTAAGTAGACTGCTCAACTTCGTTCTGGTGGTAAATGTCGCCATACGTGGTTTTACCCAGTGGGCCATCACTCCATACCAAATCGTAAACACTGTCTACGCCCTGAATGTACATCGCCAGACGTTCCAGGCCATAAGTAATCTCGCCAGTCACTGGCTTACACTCAAGACCGCCAACCTGCTGGAAGTAAGTAAACTGAGTCACTTCCATGCCGTTCAGCCAGACTTCCCAGCCCAAACCCCAAGCACCTAAGGTTGGGTTCTCCCAGTTATCTTCAACAAAACGGATATCATGAACGGTAGGATCAAGTCCCAGCTCTCTCAGGGAACCAAGATAGAGTTCCTGAATATTTTCCGGTGAGGGCTTGATGATAACCTGAAATTGATAGTAGTGCTGGAGGCGGTTCGGGTTTTCGCCGTAACGGCCGTCAGTTGGACGACGTGAAGGTTGCACATAAGCTGCTGCAATAGGTTCTGGCCCCAAAGCACGCAGACAGGTTATAGGATGAGAGGTCCCAGCGCCGACTTCCATATCCAGTGGTTGGACAATGGTACAGCCTTGACGCGCCCAGTAATCCTGTAATGTCAGGATGATTCCCTGAAAGGTTTTGGTATCAAACTTTTGCATGTTGAATCCGCACGCGATGCATATGAATTTAAACGAAAGCGATCAGTATACCCTTTGACTGTAAGATATACAGCACTGATCGCCTCTCAATTTTGCCGCAGTATAAAAAAATCTTATTCAAGCTACTTTACTTGTATATTTATCCAGTTATTATTGGTGCAATTATTAATCACCACCTGAGGAGAAGTTCGATTCATGAACAAGGAAATAATTCGCTGCGGTTGGGTTACATCTGATCCTGAATATCTGGCCTATCATGACAATGAGTGGGGTAACCCACTGAAAGATAGCAAGCAGCTTTTCGAGCTGATTTGCCTTGAAGGACAGCAGGCGGGCTTATCATGGCTTACTATCCTGAAAAAACGGAAAGGTTATAGAAAGTGCTTCCATCAGTTTGATCCCGTCAAAATAGCCAAAATGGATGACACCGATGTCGATCGGCTAATGCAAGAACCCGCTATTGTGCGTCACCGCGCCAAAATCAATGCGATTATCCATAATGCCCGTGCTTATCTGCAAATGGCCGAACAAGGTGAAGATTTCAGCACATTTATCTGGCGCTTTGTCGACGATTCTCCCCAGGTAAATCACTGGAAAACACTGGCAGACGTTCCTGTCAAGACCGTCATTTCCGACGCACTTTCCACTGATCTGAAAAAACGGGGATTTAAGTTTATTGGTAGTACTACCTGCTATGCTTTTATGCAAGCGGCAGGTCTGGTAAACGATCACCTTGTCGATTGCCTGTGCCGAAAATAAGTTTTTACGCCGGAAGTTATCAGCATACGATATATAACAACATAGGCTCTCCATAATTCCCGTTGCGCCCTAATAATGAGCGGGGTATGGTGTCTTTTTCTCATACAAAAAACAGACGCAAACACCGTTATGAAATTTTCGCAATTCGGAAACAAATTTACGCAAGATTCGGGAATTACCCGTCTGATGAATGATTTGAATCAAGGTCTGAGAACACCCGGCGCAATTATGTTAGGTGGGGGTAATCCAGCACATATTCCTGAAATGGATGAGTATTTCCAACAAATACTGGCTGATATGGCGTCGAGCGGTCAATTGAGCGAGACCCTATGCAACTATGACGGACCACAGGGGAAAAACACCCTGATAACAGCCTTGGCTCTGGAGTTACAGGAAAAACTCGGTTGGGAGATCCACCCGCAAAATATTGCCCTGACCAACGGCAGCCAAAGTGCCTTTTTCTATCTGTTCAATTTATTGGCTGGTCGCACTGAAGATGGCTCAATGAAGCGAGTTTTGTTTCCTCTTGCGCCAGAATATATCGGTTACTCTGATTCGGGTCTGGATGAAGGGCTATTTGTCGCCAATAAACCCAATATAGAACTGTTACCTAACGGTCAATTCAAATACCACGTTGATTTCGACCACCTCAATATTTCTGAAGACATCAACCTGATTTGTGTTTCCCGTCCAACTAACCCAACGGGCAACGTTATCACTGACGAAGAATTACTGCGTTTGGATGGGCTGGCTCAACAACATCAAATCCCTCTGTTGATCGACAATGCCTACGGTGTGCCATTCCCCGGTATTATCTTTAGTGAAGCGACCCCTCTGTGGAATCCCAATATCATTCTGTGCATGAGCCTGTCTAAACTTGGCCTACCGGGTTCCCGCTGCGGAATCATCATTGCCAATGAAAAAATCATCAATGCAGTCAGTAACATGAATGGTATTATCAGTCTGGCTCCGGGCGGTGTTGGACCAGCTATCGCGCTGGAAATGATTAGACGTAATGATCTGTTTCGTCTATCGCAAAATGTCATTAAACCGTTTTATAAGCAACGGGTAGACAACGTAATTGAAATCATTCGTCGCCATATATCGGAAGATCGTTGCCTTATCCATAAACCGGAAGGCGCAATATTCCTCTGGCTCTGGTTCAAAAACCTGCCAATCACGACAGAAGTGCTTTATCAACGATTGAAAAAACGAAACGTACTGATGGTGCCGGGGCATTTCTTCTTTCCGGGATTGGAACATCATTGGCCTCATGCCCATCAATGTATGCGTATGAACTATGTGCCTGACGTGGAAAAAATCGAAGAAGGTATCCGCATTCTGTCTGAAGAGATAGAAATAGCCCATAAAGAAGCAGAACACTGAATAACGCAGAAAGCAGAAATACAATAAAAAAAAAGCTCCCTCATTTAGGGGGGAGGGAGCAAGATGATAACGAGGACTTTTACCTGCGAACAGGACAGTAGTTATTAGAATCCAAAAAGAATTCTTCACACACAATTAGGAAAGGAAAACAATCCTTGTTTATATACCTTCCCTGAACTGAGTATATTTAACCAGAAAAATATTTATATAATGGCTTGAATAAGCAGGGATTTTTCACTTTAAATTACCTCTACTATCTCAAATTAAGGCCAAATTTGAATGGTCAGGCCATATTCTGTGATCTAAAGCACACTTAATGGATTAAGTAAGTATGCTTAAGTAGCTGGCATTGATTTAAGTCATAGTGCCCAGAAAATAACAGCCAAAATTTGGGGCGACATAATCCTTAAAAACATCGCCAGTGGATAAACCGTCGCATACGACAACGCAGCCGCCCCGCTGTTACTGTGAATGGCATTGGCAAAAGCCAGCGCTGGGGGATCAGTCATTGACCCTGCCAACATCCCACACAAACTAAGGTAATTCATTTTGGCAACAACGCGTGCCAGCAAGCTCACGATCAATAGGGGTACTATCGTTATCAAGACCCCATAGCCTATCCATGCCAACCCTTCTCCATGCACCAGTGTATTAATGAAATTGCCACCGGATTTCAGCCCGACAACGGCAAGAAACATGACAATCCCTAATTCACGCAGTGCCAAATTCGCGCTGGGAGGCATAAACCAATAGAGTTTACCAATCGTGCCAATACGCCCCAAAATCAGCGCAATCACCAAAGGCCCGCCCGCTAACCCAAGACGTAAGGCGGCGGGAAAACCGGGAATAAACAACGGAATGGAACCCAGCAAAATTCCCAACCCTATTCCAATAAATACGGGCAGCATCTGAACTTGCTGGAGTTAATGAGATGGTCTTCCCCACCTTGTGAACCATACTCTTTATAGAGTATTTTTTCTGGAGAGTCCATCATGCAAAACGTCACCCTTATTGGTATCGATCTCGGCAAGCAT